>JAFGOJ010000246.1 GCA_016926575.1 Anaerolineae bacterium
CGCAAAAGGGTTTCGGTCAACGCTGCCTGTAGGGGCGATGCATGTGCATCGCCCCTACAGGCGATTTTCGTTCATTGGTAGAGAGCGAAACGATCATGACCTCTTATTCCGCCCGGTCAGGAGACCGGGCGGAACGGCGGGTCAGGAGACCCCCCTGTCCTCACCTCTCCCCCTCCCCTCTCCCGCTTGAGGGATCAACACCCCGCTACCCTCCCCTACGCGGGGCGCGCCTACTTGTCACACCGTGTTTTGTCAGTAAAATGAGGGAGAGATCCATTGGGTGTAGGTAACGTAGTCGGAGAGGCCGTCGTCGTCCACGCTGCCCGCGGCCCAGGCGCGGAGGTGGGAAGCGGCAACCTGAGCGTGGAGTTCCAGGTCAGCGGAGTGGACCATCACGTGCAGGCGGCGGAAGGCGCAGGCGGGCGGGAGTTGGGAGGCCGTGTCGAAGGTATGCCACACCGCTTGAGCCCCCACGTCGGGTGGCGCGCCTCGCGCCGGGGTGTAGGGGACGTCGACGTACAGAGTGCCGTCGGGGTCGAAGGTAGCCGACGCGGGGAGACCCACATCAAGCAGGTAGTGCGTCACCGTCAGCGTGCAAGCGTCGGGCAGGGTGAGAGGTGAGACGGGGGGCACGGGTGCAGCCGGGGCAGGCAGCCGGCTGAGCACCAGCGTCAGCAGCCACACAGGTGCCAGGACGGCCAGGCCGATCAGGAGCAGGCGGCGAATTCGGTCCAAACGTTCCATGACAGGCGTGAGTGTAACATATCGGGGTGGTTTTGCCAAGCGATGAGCGAGGATAAACGACACTTTGGAAGAGACCCGGAGTGGGTGCGTGGGGTACGGAACGCGCTCCTGGCCAGTTTCCTGCTGGGGTGGGCGCCGATTTTGGGCAAGCTGGCCTACGGGGCCGGGGTGGGGCCGTTTACCCTGGCAGCGTTTCGCACCTTAGTGGCGGTCGGGCTGCTGTGGGCAGTGTACCTGGCATTTTGGCGCGCCTACCTGCCGATCACCTGGCGCGATCTGCTCGGGTGTGTGGCGGTAGGCGCGATTCACGGCATCGGCTCGCTGCTCTACTACTCCGGTCTCCAGCGACTGGATGCGTCTCTGGCGTCCTTTCTCGGCACGCTCTACCCTATCTGGGTGGTCGTTTTCCTGACGGCTTCTGGGGAGAGCCTGAGCCGGCTGACCCTGGTGCGGTTGGCGTTGGTGATTGGCGGGGTCTACGTGCTGACCGGCGCGGGCAGCGGCGAGCCGGACTGGTTGGGCGCGGTGTTGATGGTGGCGTCGGCGGCGGTCAACGGGTGGTATATGGTGATGGGGCAATGGGTGCTGGCAGACGTCCCCGCGCGCACCGGCACGCTCTACATCCTGACCGCGATGGGCATCGTGGTGGGGCTGGCGCGCATCTTTCAGGGGCAGGCCGTGGAGCCGATTGCGTCGGTGGGATGGGCGGCCATCTCCGTATTGGGGATCACCACGGCCCTTTCGCGCATGCTCACATTCTCCAGCCTGGAGCGCCTGGGCGGCACCGAAGTGGCGTTGATCGGCCTGTTGGAACTGCTGGTCTCGCTGGGACTGGCCTTTTTGCTGCTTGGAGAGCGCCTGACGCCGTTGCAATGGGTCGGCGGCGTGGTACTCGTCGCGGGCGTGTTGATCGGACGGAGACAGGCGCGGCGGAGCGAGATCGATCGCTGGTGGGAGAAACAGCAGAAAGAAAAACAGAGGGATTAAAGCAGGAGGCAGGCGCGCGCCTGCCCCCTGCTTCCTGCTTCTACATGGGCGCGCCGGACTCGGGCAGCGGCAGGAGGATGTGGAACGTGCTGCCGGGAAAACTCTTTTCGTCACGACCCGGGCTTTCGACCCAAATCTTGCCGCCGTGGGCCTCGATGATACCCTTGGTCACGGTCAGCCCTACGCCCAGCCCGCCGCCTTTGAAAGCCGTCTTGCTGGTGCGGTGCAGCATCGTGTCTTCCAGGACGGAGAAGCGGTCGAAGATGCGCTCGTGATCCCGCGGGTCGATGCCGATGCCGGTATCGATCACCGACAGGTGGATCGTGTCGTCGATCTCTTTGCCCGTGATCGTCACGTGCCCGCCGTCGGGCGTATACTTGACCGCATTGCTGACGACGTTCCACAGCGCCTGCTGGAGCCGCTGCCCATCGGCGAGCACCGGCGGCAAATCCTCCAACCCATTGAGCTTGAACGTCACCTTGCGGTCCTGAGCAATGGAGGAGATGTTCTTGATGACCGCGTTGACGACCGGCAGGATGAACACCGGCCCCAGGGCCAGGTCGAGCCGGTTGGCGTCGATCAATGAGACGTTGAGGATATCCTCGATCACCTGGCTCAACCGTTTCGTGGCTTGCGCCACCTGGTCGATCAGGTGGCGCGGGCTGCCTTCCGCATCGACGGTGCCGGGGATGCTCGGGTTCGTCAGCAACAGTTGCGTGTAGCCGTAGATAACAGTCAGCGGGGTGCGCAGTTCGTGCCCGGCCAGGATCACGAAATCGGACTTCATCTTCTCCACGGTTTGCAGTTCCTCGTGGGCCACTTTGAGCTCGCGGATTTTCTCTTCCAGCCGTTCCACGAGGCGGCGGCTGTACTCTTCGAGATACTCGCTCTTCTCCTCGGGCGATTCGATCTTCTCCTGGTGCCCGTGCAAGAACTCGCGCACCTGGTCGGGGAAGAGGTCCACGTCGATGGGCTTGGAAATATACCCGTCGCAGCCGGCGATCAGCGCGCGCTCCCGGTCGCCCCGCAACGCGGCGGCCGTCACAGCCACGATCGGCACGTCCGAACCGACCAGGCCGGAGCGCAGCCGCGTGGTCACCTCGTACCCGTCCAACCCGCTAATGTTGATGTCCATCAAGATCAAATCCGGCCTCATGTTATCGGCCGCTTCGAGCGCGCTGATGCCGTCGGTGACGACGGTGACGTCGTAGCCTTCGACCGCCAGAACGCGTTGGACCAGCATCGCGCTAGAGGGGTCGTCCTCCACGTACAAGATTTTCGGGTTATCGCTCATATCACGTCCTCGCCGTATTCAACGCCTCAAGGATTTCCTCAAGCAGATCTTCGTCCGTGAACGTTCCCTTCTCCAGCAGCTTTTCGATGCGTCCGCTCAGCCGCTTTTGCTCGCCGGCGGTGAGTTCTTTGGCAGTCACAACGAGAACAGGGATGTCTTTCAGCTCATCTTCTTTCTTCAGCGCGTCCAACACACCAAACCCGTCGATCTCCGGCATCATCAGGTCGAGCAGGATCACGTCGGGCCGCTCCCGGCGGATCATTTCCAGCCCCGTCCGCCCGTCGTGGGCCTCGAAGATCTGGTAGTCGCCGTGGGCCTGCAGGATGCGCCGGAGCAAGCGGGATGCACTGGGGCTGTCTTCCAGGATGGCGATGCGCTGGACGTTGCGGTCGAGGTTGTCCAGCGAGCCGAGCAGGCCCTCTTCGAGAATGGGCGGAGCTTCGGTGGGAACCTCCACCGTACGCGCCCAATCCTCTTCGAGAAGGTGCTTTTCCACGGGGAAGGTGTGGCCCGAACAGTTGACCACCACGACCTCGTCCCGTTGGATGACGCCCTCGCTGAGCAGTTTGAAGAGCCCGGCGAAGGCCATCGCGGCGGCAGGCTCCATCGAGATGCCGTCGAGCTTCGCCATGACGTGCAGCGCGCGGAAGGTCTCTTCGTCGCTGACGGCAGCGAACGCCCCGCCGTGCTCGCGGATGACGCGCGCCAGGTAAGTAGAGGCCGGTCCGGGGCTGCCAGTGGCCACGGTGATGATCAGGGTCTGGGGGTGCAGCACCGGTTCGGCCTCATCCAGCCCCTTCTCGAACGAGCGCACCATCGGCGCGCACCCCTCGGCCTGGATGCAGGCCAGGCGTGGCAGCCGGTCGATCAGCCCCATGCCGAGCAGTTCCTGGTACCCCTTCCACACGCCCACCGGCCCCATCCCGCCACTGACGGACTGAACGTACCAGTCGGGCGCGCGCCAGGGCGTGCTCCCGGTACCCAGGAAGAGGGGCAGTTGCTCGGCGATCTCGAAGGCCACGGTCTTCATACTCTCGCGCGCGGCAATCGAGCGGATGCCCTGGTCGATGTGCAGCCCCTGGCGACGGGAAAACTCCGCCGCCACCTGCTTGGTCTGATCGTACGTGCCGGTGACCTTGACCACCTGCGTGCCGTAGATGGCGACCTCGCGCATCTTCTCCGACGACACCAGGCTGGTGAGAAACGCCCACAGCTTGATGCCGGCGTGGGTCGAGTAGGCGGAGTAGGAGATGGCGACGTTTCCGGTGGAGGCCACGATCGCCTCCGTCACGCCCATCTCGCGCATCACCGAGATCGACAGAGCGGCCTGACGGTCTTTGAACGAGCCGGTCGGCCCCTGGCGTTCGTCTTTGACGAAGATGTTGGAGCAGCCCATCATCATCTCCAGGTTGGTGGCGCGCAAGAGCGGCGTGCCGCCCTCGCCCATCGTGACACGGTTGGCGTCGTCCCACAGCGGCAGCAGTTCGCGGTAGCGCCACATATCGAATGGACGGTCGCGCAGCGCCGCGGGCCACGCCTGAGCCACCTGCTCGTAGTCGTAATAGACCTCGGTCCACCCACCGCACTTGGGACAGGTTGCCAGCGCGCGGGTGAACGGCTCCTGGTAACTGCACCGGGTGCACTCCAACCTCGGCGATGCGGGTCGGATTTTCATCTAACCTCCGTCCTCTGTCACGTCTGTCTCTGTCGCGCGGCGCCGTCCCACCTTGTCCAGCGCGGCGGTCACGTCGCTCAACAGCTCTTCCCGTTCCAGCGTTCCTTTCTGGATGAACGCTTCGATGTGCGAGTTCAACAGGACGCGCTCGTCTTCCGTGATCTCTTTGGCCGTGACGACGATGATCGGAATCTTGCGCGTGGCTGCGTTGGCCTTCAACGTCTCCAGCACAGTAAAGCCATCCATCTCCGGCATCATCAGGTCCAGAATGATGATGTGGGGGGCCACGTCGTGCACCAGCTTGATGGCTTCGTGTCCGTTGGTGGCCTCGAAGACCTCATACCCGGAGAGGCTTTCGACCATGCGCCTCATGAGACTGCGGTCGTCCGGCAGGTCGTCGACGACCAGCACGCGGTGGTGGCCTTCCTCGCGGTCGAGGCGTTCCAGGGCGTCCAGCAGGTCCTGCTCCAGGATCGGTTTGACCAGATAATCGGCAGCGCCCAGGCTCATGCCGCGTCCCTTCTCGCTGACGATGGTACACATCACCACAGGGATGTGGTGGGTCTTGGGGTTGGCCTTCAAGTCCTGGATCAGCTTCCAGCCGTCGATCTCCGGCATCATCACGTCGAGGGTGATGGCGTAGGGTTGGAGCCGTTCGGCTTCCTCCAGCACGCGGGTCGAATCGGACAGGCCGACCACCTTGTAGCCCTGTTTCTTAAGGTACCTTTCGAAGAGGGCCAGGACGCCTTCGTTGTCGTCGACGCACAGCACCAGCCTGCTGCCGGTGCTGTCCTCTTCGTGCGCTTCAGGAGCTTCTTCCGTTGGAATGGGCGCTTCTTCCGCCTTGCGCTCTTCCTCGGCCTCGACGGGATGCTCCTCCTCCTGCTTCTCCGGCGCGACGGAATCCGGCCCGCCGATCGGCAGTGTGAAGTAGAACGTCGAGCCGACGCCCAACTCGCTTTCGACCCAAATCCGACCTCCATGTAATTGTACCAAGGATCGAGTAACGGTCAAGCCCAGGCCGGTGCCGCCGTACTTGCGCGTGGCAGACGCATCGACCTGCGTGAAGGCCTCGAAGATCTCCTCCTGCTTCTCCAGCGGGATGCCGATGCCGCTGTCGCTGACGCCGATGGTGACGTACTTGCTGTCGGAGGTGACGCTGATCTTGATGAACCCTTCGTCGGTGAACTTGGCCGCGTTGCCGATCAAGTTGATCAGCACCTGGCGGATGCGGCGCGCGTCGCCGATGATGGTGGGCGTGCTCTCCGGAACGTGGTGGCGCAGGGCGATGTCCTTGTCTTTGACCAACCCGATGGCGGTCGACATGACGCCTTTGACGATCTCGTTCAGATTGATTTCTTCGAATGCCAGTTCCATCTTTCCGGCGTCGATCTTGGAGATGTCGAGGATGTCGTTGATCAAACCCAGCAGGTGTTGACCGCTGTTGTAGATCGCCTCCAGGTCCTGGCGCTGCAGGTCGGTGAGCGGGCCGTCGATGCCCTTGAGGATGACGCGCGAGAAGCCGATGATGGAGTTGAGCGGCGTGCGCAGCTCGTGAGACATGTTCGCCAGGAACTGGCTCTTGAGCCGGTCGACCTCCTTCAGCCGCTCGGCGGTCTCGACCGCTTCCTGGTAGAGCAGGGCGCTCTGCAATGCCACACTGAGGTTGCCCGCGATGGTCTCCGCAAACGCGACGTCCTCCGCCCCCAGGGCGGGCTGGCCCGCCCGTTGGTAGACCGCGAACGCGCCCAGCGTCTGGTCGAGCGAGACCAGCGGCACGTAGATGGCAGACACCACCTCCAGTTGGGTGATGGCGTCGCGCAGCGCGCCGGTGAGCACGTCGGGGCTCTCCAACACGTGCGTGATCTGGTCATAGCCCGCGGTGAACAGCAGCGGGTCCATCTCCTGCGTAATCAGCATGTCGCGCGGGAAGAGGAAGTCCTGCCCCTGCGCGTCGTGGAACGCGGCGGGCACGAAGCACCCCATCTCTGCCTGCCAGATGAAGAGCGCCGAGGGCACAGCCATGCGGGCCGATACCGCCTCGCCGGCCTGGTGCAGCAGGGTCAGCGGGTCGGTCGATTGCACCGCCGCCTGCATGACCGCGTTGATCAGCGCGCGGCGTCCGGCCTCGGCCTGCGTCTCCTCGAACAGCCGGGCGCTGTTCAGGATCATCGCCACCTGGTTGCTGACCGTCTCCACCAGCGCGATCTGGTCGGCGGTCCACGCGCGGGGCGTATCCGGGTCCTCGAAGGAGAAGGTTCCGATGGCCTCACCGCCCAGCACGATGGGGGCAACGAGTGTCGAGCGGCCGTTCGCGTCGCCATCCGTGCCGGTCACCGCCACGGGACGCCGGCCCGCGAGCGCGCGGTGCGCGTCCGGCAGATCGCCCGGCGGCAGCGGAGAGACGGAGACGCGGTCGTACTCGTAGGCGATGGCGCGCGGCCACGCGGCCTTCTGGATATAGTCCATCCACGCCTCGCGCAGGTACTTGCGCTGCACGGTTTCGACCTCGCGCAGGCTGCCCTGCACCTCTTCGAAGAGGCGCGCGTTGACGATGGCTGTGGCGAGCTGGTCGGCGATGGTCTGGAGCACGGAGATGTCCTCTTCACCGAAGGCGGCCAGCTCAGTGCTTTGGATGCTCATCGCGCCGACCACGTCGCCGCGGCTGATGAGCGGCAGCGCCAGTTCGGAGGCGGTGAGTGGCAGGAGCGGATTCTCGTACCACGCATCGCTCCCGCGCACGTTCTGGTTGCTGCGCGGCTGGCGGTTCACGATACACCCGCCGATCATCGAGGCATTGTCGACGCGCAGCTTATGGCCCAGCGCGATCATCTTCTGGCCGGCGTCGCCCGTGCCCGCGCGCAGCGCGGCGTACCGCTTGCTGTCGTCCGTCAAGAAGATACCCACGTAGTAATAATCGAAACGGTCGCGGATCAGTTCCGCACTCTGTGGCAGCAGCTCGTCCAGGCTGAGGATGGAAGAAGCGGCACGCGAGATGTCGCTGGCGGCCTGAAGTTGGAGGCTGCGGTATTGGGCCTGTTCGAGCAAGCGCCGGTTCTCCAAGATCGTGACCAGTTGCGGCCCGATGGCGGCAAACAGTTGCTCCTCCTGCGCGCTAAACGTGTGTAGCCGCGGCCAGTGGAGGGTGACCAGGCCCAGCCAGCGGTTGCCGGAACGCAAGGGGATGACGGCCAAGGCCTGGGTACCGGCAGATTTGAGATGCCAGAGGGTGTCTCCATCCAGAGACGCGGCGAGCGCGTCGACGTCCGGCACCATCAGCGGCTGGTCAGGGCTGGAGGTCAGCAGTGCTCCCAGGGGCAGGGAGCGCATCGACTGGCGCTGGGGGAGAAAGGGGGACGTAGTACGTTCGGCGAGTTGGATGCTGGCAACGACGTCGAGCCATTCCGGTTGCCCGGCCACGTTCGCCTCGAAGCGAAGCAGGAACGCGGTGTCGGCGCCGGTCTGCAAGGCCGGTTCGGCAACGGCCCACAACATCTCCTCAGGCTCGCGGGCGGTGATCAAGGCCCAGTTGGCACTGTAGAGCGCGTCGGTCTGATCCAGAGCCGCCTGCATCTGATCGAACAACTGGGCACGCTGGATAGCGATGGACGTCTGAGTGGCGATCGCCTGCATCAACCGCAGTTCGCGCTCGCCGATGTCGGCGCTGCCTCGCGGGCGGGTGGCGGCGATGACGCCCTTGAGTTCGTCGCCTACCAGCAGCGGCACCTCGATGATCTTTCCCAGGTGGGCGCCGATTTTCTTGCTGGACAGGCCGGCGACGCGGGGGTCGTTGACCGGATCGTTGATGACGACCGGCGCGCGGGTCAGTACAGCCAGGGTGGCCGGGTTCTTCGATCCGGGCACAATCGGCACGCTGCCGTAGATCATGTCGTCGGACACGTTCGCCCCGCTGCCCGCAACGCCGCGCAGCACGTTGGCCTCTTCGTCCAGGATGGCGATCCAGGACGTCTCGTAGCCCAGTTCCTCCACCAACGCGTTCCCCACGGTGGCGTAGATCGCCTGGATGTCGACCCCCCGACTGACGATTTCACTGAACTGGTAGAGCAATTCCGCCTCTCGCAAGGCATTTTGGGTCTGCTCGAACAGCCGGGCGCTTTCCAGGGCCTGCGCGATCTGCTCGGACGCAGCAGCCAACAGCGTCAGCTCTTCTTCCGACAAGGGCATCTCGGCGCTGCCTTCGACGCCCAGCACGCCGAAGACCTCGCCGCGCACGGCGAGCGGCGCGACGGCTGCCGGCTGGCCGGGCACAGGCGGCACCAGCGTTCCACGCTCCGCCGCACGTCCAATCGCTTCCGTCCACAGATCGTCCGCCGGCCTGAGAGCAATCTGGTCGAACGTGTACCCGCGCGCCCTGGCCCGCTCGCGCACGTCGGTCCATCCTTCCCGGCTGATGGAGCGATACAGGCTCTCCAATTCCTCCAGCGCGGCCTGCATTTGAGCCTCGCTGCGCTTGCGGGCGGTGATGTCGGTGATGGCGTTGGCGATGTAGCGCGGGACATTGTCTTCGTCGTTCACGACGAAGATATTCTGGAGCGTGGGAATCGATTGACCGGTGGCAGAGATCAGGACGAGCTCGCCCACCCACGAACCGAATTCCAAAGCAGCCAGCAACGCTTCTTCCAATTGCGGGCGGGCCGACTCGGGGTAGAATTCGGCCACGGAACGGCCCAACATGCCTTTCGGCTGTTCGTACCCCATCATCTCGAGCAGGGCGGGGTTGACGTAGGTGAGGTTGCCTTGCAGGTTTGCGATAGCCAGGCCCTGGTCGATGCTGCGAGCGAGTTGGCGGAAGATGTTCGCCTCTTCCAGCAGTTGGGTGCTTTCGATGGCGATGGCAATCTGCCCACACAGACCTTCGAGGAGCAACAAGTCTTCCTCACTCAACGCGCCGGCGACGTCGCTCTGCACATCAAGGATCCCCAGCACCCGCTCGCGCAGCTTGATCGGCACGGCCAATTCGCCCTTCGTCTCCGGCAGGTTGGGATTGGGCACCCAGCGCGGGTCCTGGGTCACGTCAGACGCCAGGACGGGCGTCGCGGTAGTGGTCGCCTTCCCGACCACGCCCCGGTCGCGCGCCAGGCTGTGGCCTTCGGCCAGCATCTTCTGGCCTACCTCGCCATACCCCACGACCAGCTTCATCGCGTCCGTTTCGGAATCGTAGCGGAAGATTTGAGCATGGTAGTAGCCGAAGCGCTCCTTGATCAGCGTCACGACGCGGTGGAAGAGCTCGTCCAGGTCGGCGGCGGTCGCAATCTCCTGCGCGACCTGCGTGCCGGTGCGCACCTGTTCCCCGCGCCGTTCCAGCGAAGCCTGGAGCTCCCGCTCCAGCCGCCGCCGCTCGGTGACGTCCAGAATCTGGCCCACCGTGCGCACGTGTCCGGCGGCATCCGTGACCAGCGAGGTGCTGATTTCGACCCGTCTCTTCTGGCCGTCCTTGCGGACGACGTTGAACTCGTAGCGCGGGGAGACGTCTTCACCACGCTGCCGGCGCACGTACCGGTCGGCGACAATCTGTTTGCTCTCGTCGTCCAGCACGTCGCGGAAGTCCATGCCGACCAGTTCGTCGAGGGAGTATCCCAGCATCGCACACAGCTCGTCGTTGGCGTAGACGAAGCGGAAGTCACCGCCGACGATGAGGATGCCGGTGTGGGCGTGCTCCACGACAGAGCGGAACAGTTGCGCGCTCTCGTCGACGGCCGCGGCCTGTTCCTGCTCCAGCGTGCGCAGCACTCCGATCGCATAGAAAGAGATGGCGTCGCGCAGTCGGGCGCACGCGCGCCACAGCACCCGTGCTTCTTCAGCGCTGTCTGCGAGGGGGAAGACGGCCGCCTCCAGCGCGCCGGCGATGTGAAATAGCACATCGAACGTGACCTCGCGGGCGGTCAAAACGTCTCTGAGGCGGGCGATGGCCTGCTCGAAGGCGGCCTCGTCCCCACTGTCCAGGTAATCCGCGACGGATTGAAGGGCAGGGCGAGCGACGTCAGGTATCTCTCCGCCGCCCGCAGTCTCTTGCAGGCGGCGTCCGATGTCTTCCACCAGGGCGTCTATGCCGGCCCTGATCTTTGACGCGAGTTCCTGCATGCTAAGCGCCTCCTTCTACTTGCGACGTCTGCCCGTCCCCACGCGCGAGCGGCTGGGTGAGCTCCTTCTCACTTCCCAGACGGATGAACGCAGGGCGTCCCAGCGCGGTCCCCAGTTCGCGCACGGCCGTGCGTACCACCGTCTCCGGGTCGTTGCCGCGCACGCGCGCGATGATCTCGCGCAGCACTTGCTCCTGCCGGGCGCGTGCCTCGATGCGTTCGCGCTGACGTTGGTTCTGGAACGCCAGTGCGACCTGGTCGGCAATGGGGAGGTAGTTGGCCACGTCTCTCTCTGTGATGGCTTGCGGCTGGTCGAACTCGATGACGTAGACGCCGACCCAGCGTTCACGGGAGACCAGCGGCACGGTCACGGCAGCGTGGATGTGGAGCGTGTCGATGAGGAAGGCGCGCCGTTTTTCCGTCAGGCGTTCCTCTTTGGCGACGTCGTTGATGATGACGATGCGATCCTTCTCCCACAGTTTGGTCGACGGCAGCTTCGCCATCTCCAGGCGTTGGAGCTCGATTTCGTCGACGGTGCCTTCGCGCTGCCATATCGCCACACGTTCCATCCACTCAGGCCGCGTGCCCGGGTCGTGTTCTTCGAAGGCGATCAGGCTACAGCGCTTGCTGCCTTTCACGTTGGCCGATTTGACCAGCGTATCCAGCAGTTGTTGAGGGGTGGCAGCGGCAGCGATGGCGCGGCTGGTCTCGTAGAGCAATTGGGTCTCCCTCAACGCCGCTTCGGTCTGCTCGATCAGTTGCAGGTTGTGCAGGACGATGGCAATCTGGTCGGATAGCGTGGGCAGGATGACGTCGGTATAGCGCCGGGAGACGTTGATCAGCGGTGTGGGGCTGACGAAGGAGAGGAATCCAATCACATTGCCACGCGCGGTGAGGGCGATGGTCATTGCGCCACGGTTGCCGGTCTTGCGCAGGTTTTCGCGCACCGCCTCCGGCATCGAGCAGCCGGGGTCTTCGGCGTCCTGGTAGATCAAAATCTGCTCGGGGGCCCGCACCATCGCGGCGGCAGCCGGTCCCGACGTCGGCACGTTGAGCACGGGATCGTGCAGCACCCACTTCCCATCGACGATGCCGTACGGGTAGACGTTGATGTGTGTGGGCAGCCCGTCGGCGTCCCGCGCGGCGATTTCGCGGTAGCTGATGCTGTGCATGTTGAAATATTCGGCCAGTTCTTTCAGGCTTCTGAGAAGGTCTGAGGGGGATTGGGACTGGCCGATGGACTGGCTGGTGCGGTAGAGAGTGGCCGTCTCGACCAGGTTGGCGCGGGTTTGTTCGGCGAGCTGGCGGTTTTCGATGTAGCTGCTGATACGCCGGGCGATGTTGCCAATCAGGCCGCTTTCCGCGTCGACGAAATCGCGCTCCTCTGTGTAGGCGATGGTGACCCGCCCGACGTTTTCGTCCCCCACGTTCAGGCTGCTGACGATCTGGTAGCGCGATTCGAGTGCGCTGCGGTCACCGTAGACCTGATCGCCCCACTCGATGGCCGTCACGCACACGTCGCTGTACTTCATCGCCGGGGGGATGCGCTCCGCCGTCCATTGGAGGAACTCTTCCAGCGGCAGGTTCTCGTTCACCTGCCGCCCGATGTCGTTCAGGCAACTGATCTCCCGCAGGGCCAATTGGGTCTGCTCGAACAGGCTCACGTTTTGCACGGCAATGGCAGCCTGGTCGGCGATGGCCTCCAGCAGGTCTACTTCGCGCGCAGAGATGGCGGGAGTCGTGGCGGGCCGGTTGACCGCCAGGACGCCGGCCACCCGCGATCCAGTGACAATGGGAATGGACGCCATGCGCCCGAGGAACGCGCGTGCCGCCGCGTCGATGTCGTCGGCGCGTGCGTCGGTGAGGACGTCGTCGATGACGAGCGTCTCTCCGGTCAGCGCCGCCTGCACCGAGGGGTTGTGCAGGGAGGGCGACATGATGATCTCGGTATACACGATCTCGTCGGTGGAACCCACGCCCGCGCCGGCGACGCCCTTCAGAATCTGGCCCTGCTCGTCGACCAGCGCGACCCACGAGCTGGCGTAGCCAAGGTGCTCGACGACCACGTCGCACAGCTTCTGGACCATCTCTTCCAGCCCACTGAGCTGGCTGACAGCGCGGCCGGCGGCGTACAGGGCTTCCGTTTCGAGCAGCGCGCCTTCTGTCTGCCGGAACAGGCGGGCGTTCTCGATAGCGGTGGCCACCTGGTCGGCCATCGTTTGCAGCACGGCGATGTCGTCGTCGGTAAAGGCCGCCTCCCGGTCGCTCTGAACCGTCATCGCGCCGATGACCTTCCCGCGCGCGAGCAGCGGCAGGGCCATTTCCGAGCGCGTGTCTGGGAGCAGAGGGTTGCGGAAGCGAACGCGCTCTTCTCCGGCGTACAGGGCGATGCGGGCTTCTTTCTCTGCTACACAACGCCCGATCATCGAATCGCCGCCGACTTCGAGGCGGTGGCCGTCGCTCACCATCTGCCGACCCGCCTCTCCCGTCCCCGCGCGCAGGACGGCCCACTTTCCCGGCTCGCCGGTGCGCTCCCCCGTCAAATCGACCAGGAACAAGCCCGCGTAGTAGAGATGGAGCCGTTGGTAGGCCAGCTCGACGACCTGTTGGAGCAGTTCGTCGGGGTCCAGAATGCTGGTGGCAGCGTGAGAGACCTGGGCAGCGGTGGCCAGTTGGAGCGCGCGCCGCTCGACCTCGCGTTGCGCCTGCTGCTGGCTGGCCATGGTGGCGCTCAGGTCGTCGATCATCATCTCGATGCCCACCGCCAACTCGGAGAGAATTTCGACCCCCTCCGGGATGTCCACCTCCACGTCCAGGTTCCCCAAAGCGACAGACTGGACGACGTCCAACAGTGCCTGGCCCTGCTCCTCGATATAAGCGGCCTGCGCCTCGGCGTGCCGGTAGGTTTGCTCGACGGCGTCGATGAAGGGCTGCCACTCTGGCAGAATGGCCTCCGGCGAACCGATATATTGCTCCAATTGACGCTGAAGTAATTCGTGCATCAGCAATTCCTCCCCATCAATGCCCAGACAGCACTGGGCTAATCTTTTTGCAGCCAGGCCAGCGCCTCTTCCTCTGTATTGAAGATTGCGATATTACTCCGTCCCGTGGCCTTGAGCACGAAACTGAGCAGCACGCGGGTGTACCGCTGCGTGTCGACGGTGGCCGACTTGCCCAGCTTGGGGTTCGTATTCAAGCTGGCAAGCACCTTGCGCGCGTGCGACGAGAACTTGGCCGGCGTCGGCGCAGGTAGGGCGAGCACCCTGAGCGGCCTTTCGGGCGTAGACGCTTCCAGATACGGCGTGAACTCCGCCAGGAACGCGGTGATCTCTTGCTCGCCTATGTCGCCGATGAACCTGACGCGCAGGATGCCGTCTTCTCCCATATATACTTCGTGTCCCATCGTTCAGCTCCTTACTGTGTTGGGCGGGGCTCTTCCCCGCCGGTCTGTGAATGTACGTTCAACTGCACCACGGCCCGTGGCGTATCCAGGGCCTTCCCCAATTCGCGCACGGCCACTTGCAGGATGCTGTCGATGTCTGCCGCGGCCTGTACTTTGGCAATAATCTCGCGTGCGGTCTGCTCGCGCCAGGCGGTCTGCTCCGCTTCGTTGAACATGCGCGCATTCTGGATGGCGATGCCGGCCTGGCTGGCCAGCGATTGGAGCAGCAGCACGTTGATCTGGTCGTAGGCAAACCGCCGTTCGCTCTGCACGTCCAGCACGCCGATGAGCTCGCCCTTGGCCTCGATGGGGATGGCGATCTCCGAGCGCGTCTTCGCCAGCTCCGGGATGGCGATGTACCGGGGCGATGTGGTGACGTCGGGAACCATCACCGGCTGCCGGGTGCGCGCAGCGTCGGTGATGACGCCGGGGGTGTCCAGATCGAACAAGTAGCCCTGGTATTCCAGGCGCTCTCCGGTGTCGCCAATCGTGCTGCCGATACGGAAAGTGAGTTCGTCGTTCTCCATCAGCATGATGCCGACGAAGTAGTGGCCGAAGCGGGCTTTGGTCGTATCCACGACCTGGCGGATCAGCACGTCCATGTCGAGCACCGAAGTGATCAACCGGCCTGTATCGTTGATCGCCTCCAGTTCCTGCGCCCGGCGGCGCGTCTCTTCCAGCAGGCGGATGCTTTCCACTGCCACCGTCGTCTGGCCGGCCAGAGAGCGGTAGGGGCGCACCTCGCGCTCGCCGAAGCGGTAGGGCTCTTCTCCGGTAAGAATCAAGATGCCGATCTGGCGCTGGGCCGTCTGCAACGGCAGCAGCGCCAGCGCACGCACGTTTTGCTCCGCGAACGCCTGCCCGGCCTGCGGGCTGACCCGCCCGTCTTGGACGACGTCGTCGACGAACATGGGCTGCGTACCCACGTTCAGATACGCGCTCAGAAACGCCTGTGCAGGCATCCGCGTGCCCAACGGCAGCGGCAGTGGCGACGTGCCCTGCTCCCGGTACCAGTTGGCCGCCGCGACGAAACTGTCGACCTCGCCATCCAGGTTGTACTCGGCCACCCACAGCATCGCCCGGTTGATAGCCGGGGCCTGCACCTCTTCCGCCACCGCCGCGACGATCTCGTCCATCGTGTTGGCCGAAGCGATGCGCCGGCTGGCGTTGTACAGCGTCTCCGTCTCCTCCAGCGTCACCTGAATCTCCTCGAACAGGTACGCGTTCTGCAACGCGATGGCGGTCTGGTTGGCGACGCCGGTCAGCAGGTCCTCATCGTGCTCGTTAAAAGAGAAGGGACGCGTGTAGCTCTGCACCGCCATGACACCCAGAATGCGCGGGCCGACCGTCAACGGCACGCCCAGCCAGGACTTCGACGTCGCCCCGATACTGGGGATGCCCAGTTCTGCCATCCGTTTGGCCGTATCTTCTTTGATCAACAGGCTCTTGCGCGTGCGGACGATGTACCCGCTCATACCCTGGCTGGCGGGGAAGGAGCCCACAGCCTGATGGCCGTCGTCCTCCAGTTCGCTGACGTTGAAGGCAAGCTTCAACGTGTCGTCTTGCTCGTCGTACAGGGCGATGTAGAAGTTGGTGGTGTCAACCAGACGGGAAGAGCCGTTGTACGCCTCTTGCAGCACGTCCTGGATCGTCAGCGAACCGGCCAGCGCCTGACCCAGCTCGTTCAACACGGCCAACTCCTCGGCCCGCAGGCGCGTGTCTTCGAACAGGTACGCTTTCTGAAGCGCGATGGCCGTCTGATTGGCAATGGCCGTCAACAGGCCGCGGTCGTGCTCGCTGAAGGCGCGCGCGGCCGTGTAGCTCTGCACCGCCATCGCCCCCAACACCTCGTCGCCAATCATCAACGGGACGCCCAGATAGCACAGGGCGGGCTCCCCGACGAGCTCGATGCCCAATGCCTCCATCTCCTTGGGCAGGTCCTCTTTGATGAACACGATTTGTTTGTTGCGGACAATGTACCCCGTCATGCCTTGGTCGGAGGAGAAAACGGTCACTTGCTCTTGGGGCCTGGAATGGGAGACGTCGAGCAAGAAGGAGATCTCGTCTTTCTCTGCGTCATAGGTGGCGATGTAAAAGTTGGTAGTATCGATCAGGCGCGAGCTGCCCTTGTACGCCGATTCGAGCACGTCGTCCACCGTCATCGCAGTGGCCAGGGTCTGGCTCAGATCGTTCAGCGCCGCCAACTCCTCGGCGCGGACGCGGGCGTCTTCGAACAGGCGCACGTTCTCCAGTGCCTGGGCCATCTGATCGCTGATCGTCTGCGCCAGGTGGATGTCGTCGGCGCTCCACCGGCGCTCCATGTCGGTCTCCTGAATGTCGATCACGCCGATGACCTGATCGCGCAGCTTGATCGGCACAGACAGCGCCGCCCTGACCCCCGCCCCATTGCCGCCGCTGTCTTCCGGGTCGCGCACGACGATTTCACCCTCGCGGACGGCGCGCTGCGACTCGGGGAGGCGCTCCGGCGCGGCGGCGGGTGCCCCGGCGCGGGTATACTCGTGTACCAGTTCGCCGCGCTGCGCAGTGACCTCGCGCCACTCACGTTGCAGGTATTGCCGGTGCAGGCTCTGCACCTCGGCCAGGGCCGTCTGCGTCTGAGAAATCAGCCGAGAGTTCTGAATGGCCACGGCCACCTGGTCGCCCAGGATTTGCAAGACCTTGACGTCGTCCTCGGTGAACGTCGAGGCTTCCGTCGTCTGGACGTCCAACACGCCGATGATGACCTGGCCGGCCTTCAACGGGATGGCCAGCTCGGAGCGGGTCAGGGGCAGGTCGGGGTTGTCGCGGTGCAAGCTGTCGCTGCTCGAGTTGATGGAGATGCGCGGCTCGCCCGTGTTGGCGACGTAGCCCACGATGCTGCCGTGCCCGACGGGCAGCCGGTGCCCACGGGCGATCATTTTCTTGCCACCCTCGCTGTTGGAAGCCATCAACACGGCGTACTTGCCCGTTTCATCGACCAGGAAGATGCCCACGTGATAGAACCCGAACTGGTTGGAGATCAGTCCCGTCGTGCTGCGCAGCAACTCGTTCAGATCGCGGATGGCGAGGGTCTCGCGGGCCACCTGGGCAGCGGTTTCCAGTTGGGTCGTGCGCTGCTCCAGCTCCTGAGTGCGGTCGGTGACGCGCTGCTCCAGGGTGCCGATCAATTCGCGCAGCCGGGCGGTCATCAAGTTGAACGCGCGCGCCACCGCTCCAATTTCGTCATCTCGCTTCAATTCTGCGCTGCGGTTCAGGTCGCCCTCGCTGATTCGCGTGGCCGTCTCGGCCAGTTCAATCAGCGGCGTGGCGATGTCGCGGGTGAGGACCAGGGCCGCAATGACGGCCGCGCCCACCGCGCCCGCCGCCGCGAGTCCGATGAAGAACAGCGCCGAATACGTCGCCTGGAGCGCTTCCGCCTGTGCCTGTTCGGCGACGAGCGCCACTCTCAAGCTGGGCAGCCAGTGGTACACACCCACCACAGCGACGTTGGCGTAGTTGCTGTACTGCGCGCTGCCGTTCGCCCGCGTATCCACCATCGAGGCGTAGAAACTCTCCTCCGGCATATAGAGCAGCCGGTCCGCCGCTCTGAGGCTGGTCAACACCGCCCTTTGCGAGCTGACCAGGTAGGTTTCGCCACTGGCACCCAGCCCGATCCGTTCGGACGTGATGCCGTCCAACGTCTCCAACGTGGCGCGCCCGACCAGCACGCCCACGACATTGCCCGCGTCGTCACGCACCGTGTAGGCCGCGTCCAACCACCACGTTCCCAACTCCCAGGTCAAACTGGCGGTGCTCTCTTCCAGTCCGGCCTGGAAGAAAGCCCAGCCGCGATAGCTTCGCCCCTCCTGCTCCAAATCCGTCGACACGACCACGTGCCCGCTGGCGTTCAGCAGAAACACGGTCTCGAACCGCCCGGTCAACTCGACCGACTCGTTGAACCGGCCGCGCAAGGCATCCCGGTAGAAGTACAACCCTTCCTGGCTGACATCCTCGGCGAGGATTTCCTGCGTATAACGGGCAATCGCCTCGCCCCCCAGCATCGAAGCGAGGTCGACTTGCAGCGTCTGCAGCCAGGCGTCGATCTCCGACTCCTTCAGCGTGGCCACCGCTTCGAGTTGGGTGGCCGCCAGGTCGATGCCGCTCTGGATGCCACCGGCGACCGAGGCGATCATGATCACCACCATCGGCCCAACCACGATCAGCACGAACGCCACAAGCAACCGGTTGCGGATGGTGTTGATGTGCTGGTACGCGCGCAGCAGCCGCCACAGGGCGATCGTCACCAGGAAGATCATCAGCAGGATGGCGAAGGCGCGCAGGCCGATCAGGTGCGCCAGGTCATACCGGGGCACAGGGGCCAGGACGTTGATCAGCACCATCATTAGGATGAATGCGAGCGTCGCAACAACCCAAACGACCCACTTTTGGGGAAAGATGATATTGGCGCTGATCAAGATGATCAAGACGCCCCCACCGACGAAGAAGAGCGTCATACTGGCGTGCAACAGCTCGCCGAAACCGAAGGCCAGGATCATGCTGAAGAGCACCCAGTAACCGGCGCGTTGGGCATTCCCGCGGCGGTTGGCCAGGACGGCCGGGAGCAACAGCAGCAGCGCCAGCAACTCCCCTGCGGCCAGCGCCAGCATTTGCCAGTGCCCTTCTTTGAAGTAGATCAGCAGGTTGATGACAGCCGCGGCAAAAGCGCCCACAGCGCCCGCCCGAATCACCCAGCGGACGGTGCCGATGCGTTCTTGCTCAGTTTGCTGCGGCGTGCCTTTGATGTTTGCTTCAGGCATAACAGCCTCCGGTTTCCTAATTCCGAAAACAGGCTCTCGCCAACGTAGGGCGGGTTTCTTACCCGCCGCCTTCGTCTAACGGAACCTCGCAGGGCACGACGTGTCGCACCCCTACGGGCGATAGTTTGCCCTTGGCGAGCTCAACTATCCCCCACGGCCTCCGGTTCGATCCCCACCCGCACCACCACCCTGGACGTGCCCAGCGCGCGCCCCAACTCCTGGGCCGCGGTCTGCAAGATGGTCTCCAGGTTAGTCGAAGCGCGGATCTTGCCCGTGATCTCGGTAATCAAACGCTCTCGCTCAGCCCGTTGTTGGGTCTGCTCGAACAGGCGCGCGTTCTCCAGCGCAATCGCCGCCTGGTTCGCCAGCGTCATCGCCAGATTCAACAGATCGTCGGGATAGCGGCGCTCTTCTTCCAAAGATTCCAACTCGATCACCCCGATAGACGCGCCCTTGACCGCCAACGGGATGATCACCAGCGTCTTGACCCCCAGGCCTTCCATATAAGCCAGCTCCGCCGCGTCGGCATTGGGATCGCTGCTCTGGATGATCATCGGCTGGAGCGACTCCATCACCCGCCGGGTGGCGGGAAAGCCCGACAGCGGGAAGTTGTATTCGTCCGAATCCTCGTACCGCAGCTCGTCCCCTTCTACGAACAGGTCCGCGAGCACGTACAGCATATCGGCGTCCGGGTCGTACAGAGACACCGAAGCCTCCGGCACGCCCATAATCTCCACGAACTGGCGGGCGGTGATTTCGGCGATCTGCTCCGGGCGCAGTGGCGCGCCGGCGAGCGCTTCGCTAGCACGGAAGAGCATCGCCAGCTCCTGCACGCGCTGCTGGGTCTCCTCCAGCAGCCGCACGTTCTGGACGGCGATGGCGGCCTGGTCAGCCACAGCCGCGATCATATCGATATCCCGCTGGACGAACGCCGGGACGTCGAGCGGGCGACTGACGGAGATGATGCCCAGCGTGCGGCCTGCCGTAACGATCGGCGTCACCAGCAGGCGGCCCAGGGTCGCCCGCGCCCCTGCCGTGAGGTCCGCCGCTCGCTCGTCTTTGGGGACGTCGTTGAGCACCATCGTCTCGCCCGTGATGGCCGCCTGCACCGACGGGTTGCGGGCGGCGGGGTCGAGCGGCGCTTGCGTGGCGATGATCCTCTCCGTTACGTGCGCGCCCGCGCCGGTGACACCGCGCAGAACGCGGTTGTCCTGATCCACCAACGCGATCCACGAACTGGCGTACCCCAACTGTTCCACCAACACCTGGGCCAGCTTGGTGAGCATATCCTGCAGGCCCACCAGCCGGCTGATCGCCTGGCCGATGGTGTAGAGCGCGTCCGTCTCGACCAGCGCCGCCTCGGTCTGCTGGAACAGGCGCACGTTGGTGATCGTAAGAGCCACCTGGGTCGACAGCGTGCGCGCCAATCCGATGTCCTCCGGCGAGATGTCGCGGCTGTCGGCCGGCCGGCCAATCGAGATCGCCCCAATCACCTCGTCTCCCATGACCAACGGCTCGGTGACGTATTTGCCCGCCGCCCGGCGGATGTGCTCCGGCAGGTCGGCCAGCCGCGGATCGTTGTCGGGATCGCTGACGGTGACCGTTTCGCGCCGCTGCACGGCAATCACCACCGGGTTGTTGGGTTCATCGGCCAGGACGACGTCCCGATGCATGTCTGTGTCTTCGACGCCTTCCCATCGCCCGGCGATGCCGGTCATAACCGTCTTGTCTTCGTTGAACGTGGTCACCCACCAGCGGTCGTAATTGCCCACACTGCTCAGGTGCTCGAAGAAGCTCTGCATGTCCAACTGGCCGCCCAACCCGCCCGCCAACTGCCCGGCTTCGTACAGCGCCAGCGCCTGCTGCTCGCGTCGCTCCGCCTCCTGGAACAGACGCGCGTTTTCGATGGCGTTGCCGATGTAGCTGGCGATGGTGCGCAGCACTTGCGCCTCGTGCCGGCTGAACCCTTCCTCGCGGTTCAACAGGTACATCTCCCCGACGCTGCGCTCACGCACGCGGATGGCCACACCGCAAAAGTTTTTGACCCCCAGCGATTCCATATACGGCTTGTAGGCCGGGATAACGTTGGGGTCGTCCACGCCCTGGTTGGTGAAATAATCCCCGCCGCGGGCGAAGATGCTATACTCGAACCCAGGAGCGTCTTTAGGCACGCGCCACTCTTCCGGCAAGGGAATGGTCACGTCGCGGATGGAGACGTACCGCCCCACCAGCGCTTTCCCCTGCTCATCTTCGAGCATGATGGCGCAGGACTGAGCGTTCAAGAGCTGCCGCGCCTCGTGCATCACCCCATCGACCAGCTCGTCCAACGCCAGGGACGAGCCGGCCAGGGCCGCGATGCGCGCCAGACCCTCCTGCTCCAGCGCGCGCTGCTGCGATTCTTCGTACAGGCGCGCGTTCTGCACGGCGATGGCCGCCTGCGCGGCGACGGCGCTCACCAGGCCGCCCGTTTCTTCATCGTAAACGCCGGGCCGGGCGTGGTCCGCAGTCATGATACCGATGACCGTCTCACCCATCACCATCGGAGCCACCAGCCAGGAACGCACGTGTAACGTGTCCTCGCGCTGCTCCCAGCGTGGGTCCTTGAGGACGTCGGGGATGACCAGCGGCTGCCGCGACG
>JAFGOJ010000247.1 GCA_016926575.1 Anaerolineae bacterium
AGAAGATGGGGGTTTTGCGGGCGGTTTTGCGGGCGGCTTCGCCGCCCGCAAAACCCCCATCCCCACTTTTTGAGAAGATACAATAATTTTTTTGAAAGGAGCGAAGATATGTCACAAAAACTGATCGATGCAATTACTGAGATGCGTGAGGAAGATGCGGTGAAGATCACCCACGAGCTGCTCGATGGCGGCGCTTCACCGGCCGAGGTGCTGGACGCGTGCAAGGCAGCGATGGACGTGGTCGGCAAGCGCTTCGAAGACGGCGAGGCGTTCATCCCCGAGTTGATGCTGGCCGGCGAGATGATGACCGCCATCACCAACATCCTCAAGCCGCGCATGGCCGAGGGTGCGGCCGCCGAGAAGCTGGGCAAGGTCGTCATCGGCACGGTGCAGGGCGACATCCACGACATCGCCAAGGACATCGTTGCCTTCATGCTCGACCTGAACGGCTTCGAGGTGACCGACCTGGGCGTCGACGTGGCCCCGGAGACGTTCGTGAAGGTGGCCAAGGAGACCGGCGCCAAGATCGTGGGGTTGAGCGGCTTCCTGACCCTGGCCTTCGACCCGATGAAGGATACGGTGGCAGCCTTCAGAGCGGCCGGGATGGGCGACGTCAAGATCATGATCGGCGGTGGGCAGATCGACGAGACGATCCGCGAGTACACCGGCGCGGATGCGTACGGGGACGACGCCATGGCTGCCGTGGCGATCGCCAAGAGCTGGGCATAGGAGGCGTTGGATGTTTATAAAACCTGAAAACTGGAATACGTTGTCCCCGCTGGAAAAGCGCAAGGCGCGCCTCGACAACTGGCAGAGCCAGCCGGTCACGTTCGTCAGCCCGGAAGCGGAAGCGAACTACAAGGAGCGCATCGAGCGCTTGCGCACGACCTACGACATGGGGCACCCCGACCGCATCATCGCCGACATCAGCATGGGTGCCAGCGAGTTCGCTTTGCGCCGCAAAGGGCTCACCGGCAAAGACATGGTCTACAACCACGACAAAGCGCGCGAACCGCTCCTGGAGTTCCACCGCGAGTTTCAGCCCGACACGTCCGTCGGCATGCTGCCGTATCCCGGCAAGCCCTGGGACATGCTGGATTTCAAGCTGTACCTGTGGGCGGGTCAGAAACTGCCCGACAAGCTGGTCATTCAGGCGGTCGAGGGCGAGTACATGCACGGGGATGAGTATGATGACTTCATCGCCGACCCGACCGCGTTCTGGCTCAAGAAATATTTGCCGCGCGCGTATGGTGCCTTGGGCCCCCTGGCCATGCTGCCGGATTTCCCGCGCATCTCGGAAAGTGTAGACACCATCGACCTGTTGGTGCCCTTCGGCCTGCCGCCCTTCCAGCAGATGCTGCGCACGATGATGGAAGCCGGCAACGAACTGATGCGCATGTTGGGCGTCGTCGGCCAGACGGGGGCCATGATCGCTGCCGAGGGCTTCCCGGGCATGGGCTTGAACATCGTCAAGACGCCCTTCGACTACCTGGGCGACACCCTGCGCGGCACCAAGGGTATCCTGATGGATATGTACCGCCGTCCAGACAAGTTGCTGGCCGCCTGCGAGGCGTATGTGCCAATCCTGATCAAGTCTATCATCGGCGCGTGCGACCGCACCGGGTCGCCGACGGCGTTGTACGTGCTGCACAAGGGCGCCGACACCTTCATGTCGAAGGCGCAGTTCGAGAAGTTCTACTGGCCCACCTGGAAGCAGGTCATGATGGCCCTGTACGAAGACGGCATCACCAGCTACCTGTTCATCGAAGGGTCCTACAACCAGCGCCTGGAATACCTGGCCGAAATGCCGGAAAAGTCGCTGCTGTGCCACTTCGACCAGACGGACATGCGCCGCGTGAAAGAGGTCCTGAGCGACAAGTTCATCATCGCCGGCAACGTTCCGGCGTCGATGATGGCCACCGGCACAGTGGACGAGGTGCGCGCCTACTGCGGCGACATGGTCGAGCTGTACGCCGACGCGCCGGGCTACATGATGTCCTTCGGCTGCAGCTTCGAGATGACCACCGAAGAAAAACTCCGCGCGTATATGGACTCGGTCAAGAAATAGCGCCAGGTCGAAAGTACGTCAAGCGAGTCGAGGAATCTCGCCACATCCATTGCCACGCCCAGAGATTCCTCGACTTCGTGCCCCTCGCTTTTCCCGGCACACGCCGCGCGCGGTTCGATGGAAAGCCAGGGGCAGCACTAACACGTGGGCACAGGAGGTGCTATGTTTGTCAAACCAGATCATTGGAACGAACTGACGCCACTCGAACGGCGCAAGTTGCGCCTCGACCACTGGCAGAACCAGCCGGTCGCGTTTGTCAGCCCTGAGGCAGAGGCGAAATACAAGGAACGCATCACCCGCATCCGCAAGGCATACGACATCGAACCGGCCGACCGCATCATCGCCGACCTGAGCATGGGAGCCGGCGAGTACGCCTTGCGCCGCAAAGGACTGACGGGCAAGGATATACTGTACCACCCAGAGAAGCTGCACGATCCGATGATGGCATTCAACCTGGAATTCGAGCCCGACATCGCCTGCAACGCGTGGGCCTACCCCGGCCCGGCGATGGACATCCTCGGTTTCAAGACCTACGTCTGGGGCGGGCAGAAGCTGCCCGACAGCCAGACCATCCAGATGGTTGAAGGCGAGTACATGACGGGGGACGAGTACAAAGAGTTCACCGCCGACCCGACGGGCTTCTTCCTGCGCAAGTACATTCCGCGCATGTTCTCCGAACTGGGCGGGCTGTCGATGCTGCCCAATTTCCCGCAGGTCACCGAAAGCGTCGACGTGATGACCCTGTCCATCCCCTTCGGCATGCCCCCGGTGCAGGAGGCGCTGAAGAAGCTGATGGCCGCCGGTGAAAAGACGTTGGAGTTCATCGGCACCACCGCCCA
>JAFGOJ010000248.1 GCA_016926575.1 Anaerolineae bacterium
ATGGCATCAGCGGCGGCGCGGCCATCGCCGCCGTCGGCGTGCAGACGGGCACGCTGACGATCGCGGCCAGCCAGGTGCTCAGCACGTCGGGAAGCTCTATGGTGGCCAACTATGGCCTCTACGCGCTGAACAGCCATGTCGTGGTGAACGACACGCTGTTCACTGCCATCAGCGACGCCGTCGGCACGACCGCGGCCGCGGTCGCCGCGACGGGCAGCAGCACCCTCGCCCTCAGTGACTGCGCCATCGAGCAGAATGTCGGCAACGGCCTGCTCGTCGACGGTACGGCGCAGGTGCAGATCGTCGACACGGCGATCGTCGACCACGGCCGGCACGGCGTGCTGGTCAACGGCAACGACGCCGTAGTGACTGTGTCCCGCTCGATCATTCTGGCCAGCGCGCAGGACGGCGTGCGCAACAGCGCCAACGCCCGGGTGACGCTGGGCGGGGCGGCCGGCCTGGGCAACACCATCCTGGGCAACGGTGGCTACGGCGCCAACCAGGTCGGCACCTCGACCCAGATGACCGCCACTCACAACTGGTGGGGCGACATCAGCGGCCCCTACCACGCCACGCTCAATCCGGACGGCGAGGGCGAGAACGTGAGCAACCGCGTGCTGTTCGATCCCTGGGCCGTGGACTGGCAGGGGCAGATGCCGGACGGGGTCTACGTGTCGCTGGTCGGTGGGCGGCAGGTCTTTCCCGGCGGGCAGGCCAACTATACGACCATGTACGTCAACGGCCGGGCCGAGACGGTGGAGAACGCGGTGCTGGTGCTGGTCCTGCCGGCAGGAGCCTCTTTCGTCGCTGCAACCAACGGCGGGGAGTACTGGGCGCAGCGCCACTCGGTGGTCTGGAGCCTGGGCGACGTGCAGCCCGGCGACAGCGGCACGGCGGCGGTGCAGGTGCAGCTGGCCTGGGGCTTGCCCTCGGGGTCCGTACACACCGCGCAGGCGCGGCTGGGCGGGACGAACCTGCCGCTCGGCCTGAGCCACGCGCAGGACTATCTGGACTGGACGCCGCTGCACCTGTTGAGCAGTACGCCGCTGAGCGAGGGCGAGCTGGCAGCGGAGCGCGCAGCCTACCCCGATCTGGACCTGATCTATACCCAGGCCGAGGCCGACGGCTTCCTGCCGGGCGGCGCGGTCAGGCTGGCGCTGGACGCGGCTGAACCGATCACCCAGGTGGTCATGCTGCGGCCGGCCGGGCGCGAGGTGCTCTACCTGCGCCGGCAGGGCGCGCAGGTGCTGGCCTCCACCTTCGGCCTGGCGAACTATGCCGCGCGCGACGCGACGGGCGGCCTGGCGGTCGACGTCCAGACCAACGCCGAGACGTTCTGGGGTACGTGGGGCAACGGTGCGACTCCCTCCGCGGACGGCCTGGCCTACGCCGACTGCCGCTTTTCGTACCTGCCCGCTATGGTGCTGCAAGACAAGCAGACCCGCCTGGCGCAGGTGCTGGGTTCGGCGACGTGCTATCCGTGCCTGTCGGGCGGATTGTGTACCCGCTGCTTTGCCGCGCTGCAAGCGGCTGTGCCGCTGCCGGAGGCCGCCGAGGCCCTGGTCTGCGCAGATGACAGTGTCAGAGCGGCAAACAGCCGCGAGATGTTGAGAAGAGTCATCCCGTGCGATGAAGACATCTATGTCGAATGCGGGAAGAACTTTTGGGGCCAGTCGTTCGAGGTGATCCGCCCGTGTTCGGGCGGGTTCGTCGTCTGGAGAAGCGACCAGACCAACGCGGCGCTCTGCCAGTCGGGCCAGACGTGCAACCCCGGGCAGGGCAGTACGGGCGCTCTACACGTGAGTTTAGGGTGCGTCTGCCAGCCGGCGGACTCGAGGTCTGTGTCAAGTGCCCCGGCCAACCTGCCGCTCTTGGGGCCACCCGCCCCCGATGCCGCGAGAGAGCCATCGGCCTGCGCGTCCGGTGAGGAAGGGGCGAGCGCCTGCGTCAGGATCAGAATCCTCAATCCCCTCGACCCCAACGCCAAATACGGGATCGAGGGCGAGCTGATTCCGGGGCAGCGCGTGACCTACACGATCACCTACGAGAACGAGGGCGACGGCCGCGCCTACGGCGTCTTCGTGGTGGACCAACTGGATGCGTCGCTCGACATGTCGACGGTGACCATCTACGGGCCGGGGGAGCTGATCGCCGAGAACCGCACCATCCTGTGGACGGTCGGTGAGCTAGGTCCCCAGGGCGACCCCGACGCCCAGGGCGTGGTGTCGTTTACCGTCGAGCTGTTGGACAGCCTGCCGGCCGGAACGGCGGTCGTGAATCAGGCCGTCGTCTACTTCCCGACGGTAGGGGAAGAGACGCCCACCAATCCGGTGGTGAATCTGGTGCAGCCGCTGGCGGCGGTGCCGCAGCGCGTCGTGACGACGTACGGGCAGCCGGTGAGCATCACCCTGGGAGGGCGCGCTCCGGTGAGCGTGTCGCTGAGTTTCGAGGTGGTGGAAGCGCCGCTGAACGGCGAACTGAGCGGCACAGCGCCCGACCTGGTCTACACCCCGGCCGAGAACGCGAGCGGGCTGGACCGTTTCACCTTCAAGGTGACGGATGGCAGCAGCGAGAGCCGCCCGGCGGAGGTGCAGATCGTGGTCGACCCTGAAGGCGACCTGGTCGCGCCACAGGTGCGGTCGACCTACCCGATCCTTGGCGCGACGAACGTCGCGATCAGCGATAGCCCGGTGATGAGCGACGACGTGGGGCCGATCCTGGCGCCGACGCTGCTGGTGCAGTTCTCGGAGGCGATCAGCGCCACGACGCTGGCCGACCCGGACGTTCAGGGAGTGGGCGCGGATGGGGCCCCGTTGTCGCTGTCGGTTTTGTACGACGGCGTGGCGCAGCGGGCGGTGATCTATCTACGCGAGCCGCTGCAGTTGGCGACGTGGTACACCTTCACCGTCGCGGCGGGTGTGCAGGACATGGCCGGTAATCCGCTGGGGGCGGAATACGTCTGGAGCTTCCGCACCGCCGACGTGTCGATCGCCGGGCTGGCCGCCGTCAACGATGGCCCGACGACGCTGGGGAACCTGACCACCTTGACAGCGACCGTCACCGCGGGCACAAACGTGACCTATACCTGGGCCTTGGGCGATGGCAACACGGCCAGCGGGGCGGTCGTGACGTACGTTTACCCGGCCGTTGGCGGCTACACGGCCACTGTCACCGCGACCAATGGCAGCGGTCACGTCTCTACGACGACCGCCGTGACGATCGAATCCACCGAATACAAGATCTACCTGCCGCTGGTGCTACGCACCCCATAGCTTTGCCGAGACCTGGCAGGTGCGAGATGCCTGCCAGGTCTCTCTCGGCGGCGCATAGCCCCTTCAACTTGGGCTCGTTCTAACAGGCTTTTCTGGTAACTGCTCAGCTTGCGCTTCGCAGTTGCTTTCCCTGCTGCGAAAAGGGGAAGTGGGGGGCTTGCGGGCGGCGTGGCGGACTGCTGTCTCGGCGTCGCTCCCCATGCGCGTGCGCAGTGCCGGCAGTACGGCGCGTTCGGGCTGGCCCAGCCGCATAACATAGAGTGATTCTGGGTAACTGCTCAGCTACGCTTCGCAGTTACCTCACTTCGTCGCGAAAGAGGGGGAGTGGGGGTTTTGCGGGCGGC
>JAFGOJ010000249.1 GCA_016926575.1 Anaerolineae bacterium
GCCGGGCACCAGGCCGTCGCTAAGCAGTTCCCTTAGGCGGGCGGCGCGACAGACAGAACAGCACGGCCACGACCAGCCCCCCCAGCACAAACAGCGCAACCAGCTTGAAGAGCCGCGAGGCAATGGTCAGCGCCAGGATGCCGAAGAGCGCGCAGAACGCCCAGTAGACCAGCACGATCGTCCGCTGCGACAGGCCCATATCGACCAGACGAAAGTGAAGATGACCGCGGTCGCCGTGGGTGGGCGAGCGCCGGTGGCGCAGCCGGTCGAAAATCTGCCACGCCGCGTCGGCGATGGGCAATCCCATCACCAACAAAGCCGTCGCCACGCGCCCTCCGGCGATCAGCCCCAGGCCGCTCAGCGCGTAGCCCAGGAAGAATGCCCCCGCGCTGCCCAGGAAGAGCCGCGCCGGCGCGAAGTTGTAGGGCAAAAAGCCCACCAACGCACCCAGCAGAGCCAACGGCAACAACGCTACGCTGGGCTGCGGGACGCGGTGCATGTGCACCGCCAGCACCAGGCACAGAATCGCCCCCACGCCCGCCGCCAGCCCGTCCAACCCGTCCAGCCAGTTGACCGTGTTCATCATCCCCATGACCCAGAAAACTGTCAGCGGGACGTAGACCCACGCGCCCCACGGATAGGCGTCCAACGTGATCAGGCCGACGAAGGGCAGCGTGAAGCGCTCCAGCCACAGCAACGTGGCCACGGCAACCAGCGAGAGGAAAAATTGGAAGACAAACTGCGCCCGCGGCGACAGCTCGAAGCGGTCGTCGAGCAGGCCGAACAGGAACGCCCCCAGGCCGCCGACGAGCAGCCCGCGCAGCCGAGAGAAATCACCGGGGCTGTAGCCGGCCGTCAGACGCCCCGTCGCGGCCGCCACGGCGATGGCAGCCGCAAATGCCAGGAAGACGGGGACGCCGCCCAGCCGGGAGACCTCGCCCTGGTGCAGGCGGCGACCTCCGGGCCGGTCGGCGACCCCCAGCCGCCGCCCCAACCACGCCGCGAGGGGCGACAACAGGGCAGCGACCGCAGCAGCGACGCCGAAAACGAGTGCGTACGTACCCACAATCAGCAGAGTGTCATTCCCGCGTATCCCCGCTTTCGCGGGGACAAGCGCGGGAATCCGTTCCGAGTTACCCGGTGCCGAACTGGCGGTCGCCGGCGTCGCCCAGCCCCGGCACGATGAAGCCGATGTCGTTCAGCTTCTCGTCAATGGCAGCCAGGTAGATGGGCACGTCGGGATGGGTGGCCGAGAGCCTCTCGACACCCACGCGCGACCCGATGATGCCGACAAACTTGATCCGCTGCGCGCCCCACTTCTTGAGGATGTCTACCGTCGCCACCGCCGACCCGCCCGTCGCCAGCATGGGATCGAGAATCAGGCATACGTCGACGGTGGGGCTCACCGGCAGGCGCGAGTAGTACGCCACCGGCTGCAAGGTGCGCTCGTCCCGCGAAAGGCCGATGTGCCACACCTCGGCTCCGGGCAACATCTGCCACGCCCCATCGACCATGCCCAATCCCGCCCGCAGCACCGGCACCAATCCCACGTTGCCCAGCAGCCGCTGGCCGTGCGCCTCTCCCATCGGCGTTTTCGCCATCACCGGTTCCGTCGCCAGGTCCTGCGTGGCCTCGTAGACCAGCAGAATCGCAATCTCGCGGATCAGTTCGCGAAATTTCTTGTGATCGGTTGTCTCGTTCCTCAGGAGCGTCAGTTTATGGCGCACGAGCGGATGCGTGGACACAAACAGATGAGACATAACGGTTCCTCCTAGATATGGTTTTTTGGTACCTGCTCAGGCCGTGCGCCTGGCGGCTACATGGCCTGGCGCGTCGAAGGGAGAAGGTGGGGGTTTTGCGGGCGGCTTCGCCGCCCGCAAAACCCCCACTCCCCCCCTTTTTGGCAACTGCGAAGCGCAAGCTGAGCAGCTACATTTTTGTTCGAACTCACACCATCAACGCCAGGAAACGCTCGACGTCGTACGTCGCAGCCTGGGCAGCAGGCGACCAGCGCGGCAAGATCAGATCGAAGGCGTGCTCGGTGTCTGGGAATTCAACGTAAACCGAAGGGACACCCGCCTCGCGCAAAGCGCGGTGCAGGTGGCGCGCCTCCGGCATCATCCCGAACATATCGTGCGAGCCCTGGAACAACAGCGTCGGCGGGCAGTGCGGCCCGACGTGGTTGACCGGCGAAGCGAGGCGGTACATCTCCGGCACCTCTTCGGGCGACCCACCGAGCAGGCTCACCAGAATGTCGTCCACTTCCACCGGCTCGACCTTCTCCGGCAGGACCCGCACCTGATGCAACAACCACTCCAGCGCCAGGGAGGGCATACGCACCAGAAAGCGATCCCGGCCCGCGGCGTGGTGTGGATCAACGCCATACAGCCGGTCGTGGGCAGCGCCGAGGTCCGGCAGGCCGTAGTAGGAGACCACGGCCCGCACCGAGGTGTCGCCTGTGACGTCGGCGGGTTGGAGCGCGGGATGGTCTGGGGTGTACGCCGCCAGCAAGGCCAGGTGCCCGCCCGCCGAGCCGCCCATCACCACGATGTGCTCGGGACGCACGCCATACGTAGCGGCATTGGCCTTCATCCACGCGATAGCCCGTTTGACGTCGGCGAGCATAGCGGGAAGCTGCGCCTTGGGCGCAAGGGTGTAGGCCACGTCCAACACCACGTGGCCCTGCCCCGCCAGGTGGCGGAAGAAGGGCCGCGTCCCGACGTCCTTGTCCAGATAGTGCCAGGCGCTGCCGTGCAGGTAGACCACCGCCAGGCCGGTGCGGGGCACGTCGTCGGGCGGCTGCCACAGGTCGGCCAGGAGCGGTTCGCCGGTCTCGACGTGCGTGCCGATGACCACGTCCCGCTGCCAGGGCACGTGGCGCGGGCCGGGCCGCAGGGGGCGGTAGCGCGACGGGAGCATCCGCGCGCGCAGGTGCTCCGGAATGCGCGCACGCCAATCGGCCCCGAAGGCCTGCGCGAAGCCGGCGTGGGGGGCAGTGGTCCGCACGACGTGGCGCACAGCCACCGCCGCGCCGAACGCGCCGGCCGCTGCCGCGCGCACGTCGCGCCGCAGCAGGCCCAGCAGCACACCCGCGCCGCCCGCCAGGGCCAGGAAAGACACCATACCCCCGGCCAACATTTTGAACACACGCAGAGATGCCAGCGGGCCGGACGGCCGCAGCAGGGTCAGCGCGCCGAAAAAGGCGGATGCGTAGCTCAAAAACCGAGAGAGTCTTTTCATAAGTTTGCTCGAAACACCCTCCGCACGCTGGGCCAGTTCAGCACGCCCCACACCAGCGCCAGAAACAGCACGGTTAGCACGAGGTCGCGCGGGCGGGTGCGCAACGCGTAATCGGACGCGTCGAAGAGCAGCCGGTCGGCCCAGCGGTGCGCCTGGTAGGCCAGGCTCGCGCCCAACGCCATCCAGCGCCCCCACGGGCGAAACCAGACCAGTCCCACAGCACACGCCAGCAGCGCCGCGCTCCACACCCCACTCGTCAGCGCCAGGTAGTCGAGCGAAACCGTCAGCGGCAGGTCGGGCAGGCGCGCGGCGGTGCGCAGCGCCAGCGCCATCCGTCCCGCCTGCATCGTGCCCAGGACGAAAAATAGCACCGCCAGCGCCACAACAACCTTCTGGGGGCGGGTGAGCTTTGGGAACACGCGCCGCATCAAGTATCCAAACGCCCTACAACACGAGAATGACGCCGAAGATGACCTCGACGATCAGGCTGATGACGTTCGACTGTTCGACCGACTTGTCGACGACCATCGACACCGCCCGCACCGCCGCCACCACCAGATAGGCGACCCCCAACATCAGGTACGTCTCTCCCCCCACGACCAGGGGCACAACGCCCAGCGCGACGAAGAATCCGCCAAGGATAGCGCGAATCTCGGTGACCCCGCGCGGCCCCGGCGCGTCCAGACCGGTGAACCCCTTCACTGCACGGGGCTTGATCAGCGATACCAACCCCGTAGCTATCGTGCCGATAGCGGCAATGACTTGAAGAATCGTGATGATCATTCTACCCCCTCTTTGTCAGGGCACCAGGACGATCTTGCCGAACTGCTCCCCCTGCTCCAGCGCCTCGAAGGCGGCTTTCCCGTCCGCGAGCGGCATCACCCGGTCGACCACAGGTTTGAGTTTGCCGGCCCACACCAACGCCATCACGTCGCGGAAATCCTGGTGCGAACCCATCGTCGAGCCGATCAAGCTGATTTGCTTGCTGAAGATGAAGCGCACGTCGATCTCGGTTTGGGGGCCGGAGGTGTTACCGACGATGACGATGCGCCCGCCGCGCGCCACTACCCGCATACTCTGAGCCAGCGTCGCTTGCCCGACGTTGTCGACCACCACATCCACGCCACGCCGGTCGGTCATCTTGTACAGCGTCTTGCTCCACGCCGGGTCTTCACGATAATTGAGGACGACATCCGCACCCAGTTCGTGCGCGCGAGCCATCTTCTCCTCGCTGCTGGTGAGGGCGTAGACCGTGGCCCCGGCCAGTTTGGCGATCTGAATCGCCATCGAGTTGACCCCGCCTCCCGCTCCGACAATCAGCACCGACTCGCCCGGCCGCACCCCCGCCCGGTGGATCAGCATACGCCACGCGGTGAGGGAGACCAGTAGCGGAGCCGCCGCCTGGGCAAAGTCCCACCCCTCAGGCAGCGCCATCAGGTTGGCCGCCGGCACGACGACGGCCTGCGCCTGCCCACCCCGCATGTGCTCGCCCAAGATGACGTACCCCGGGCTGACAGACGCCTCACCGCGGCGGGTGAACGCGTCCTCGGCCGTACTGATGCCTGGGTCGACCACCACGCGTTGGCCCACCTCCCAGCCGGTGACGCCCACCCCCAGCGCGGCAACCTCTCCTGCCACATCTGCGCCGGTCCAGTGCGGCTTTGGCAAGTCCAACCCGGGCCAGCCGCGCTGCACCCAGATGTCGAGGTGGTTGAGCGCGCAGGCTTTCACCTGCACCAGCACCTCGCCCGGCCCCGGTTCGGGGTCGGGCACGTCGGCGTACTGCAAGACGTCCAACCCGCCGTGGTCGTAGAAACAGAGTGCTTTCACGATGTACCTCCTACTACTTCGAAAATAGACCGTCTCGATGTAGGGCGGGTTTCAAACCCGCCGACCCTCGGTTACCATGACTTTGCAGGGGCTCCGCCC
>JAFGOJ010000025.1 GCA_016926575.1 Anaerolineae bacterium
CCCCCCCGACCGGCGCGAGGGCCTGCCACTCGCTCGTCACGACGAGCCGCTCCGTTCCGGCGGCGCAGGTGACGGAGAGCAGGCGCACGCCCGCGCCGAACAGGGCCAGCGCGGGCCGTTCGGGCTGGGGCGGGAAGACGCGCCCGGCGTGCTCCAGGCGCATGCGCGCTGCTGTGTCGTAGCGCGTCAGGAAGACCGCTCCTGCGGCGCGCACGTCTTCTGCGGCGAGGGTCTCCCCCAAAGGGCGCACCGCGTAGGGTAGCGGTGGCAGCACCGGCCCCCAACTGCGTTCGAATGCCGCATCGACCTGCCCCGTGTGCGCGGCGACCAGGTCGGCGGCGCCCACTTCGCGGGGCATAGGGATGATGCCCTCGTGGCCCAGCGGGTAGGTCCGCCCGGCCGAGGTGATGCGGCCGGGCAGGTTGACCGCCAGGATGGGGCGCTCGTCTTCGGCCGCGGCGACGACGTCCCACAGCAGCGCGCCGACCTGGCGGTGGAGGGCGATGCGCTCCACGACGAAGCGCTCGGCGGGCAGGAGGGTCAGAGTGAGCAGGGCGCAGGCGCTCAGGGCGTGGCGGGCGCGCTTCCAATCAGCCGCGCCGGCCCACAGGAGCGCTGCGCCTGCGGCGGCGGGGTAGAAGGTGCGCGGTGCGTCGACGAGCCAGGCGTGGCGCAGGGTGAGCAGCGGCGGGAGCGACCACGCCGCCCACCAGCCCAGGGCCAGCAGGTGCGCGCGCCCACCCGCGGCGGAGCGCACAAGCCAGCCGATGGACAGCAGTACCGGCAGGCCCACCAGCACCATCGCCAGGGCAGGCTCCACCCCGGCACCGGCGACGATCTGCGCCAGCGGTGCCGCCGGGAAGGCCAGGGTCTGCAGGGCTGTGGCGGCGTTTTGAAACGCGTCGGGCCAGGCCAGGCCGTGCAGCGCCGTCCCTTGCGGGCGTACTGCCGCGGCGACGACGAGAGGCAACGTCGAGGCGACCAGGTGCGCCACAGGCCAGCGGGAGACGGGCGGCGATTCCTTCCGGCAGATGGCCCACTCCGTCCCCAGGATGATGGCGCAGATGACCACGCCGCCCTCGTGGGCGAATCCGGCCAGGGTGGTCAGCACCACGGCCAGCGCGTGGCGAGCAGGGGCGGCGTCCTGACGCGCGCGTAGGTAGGCCAGGACGGCGCCGAGGGCCAGGGCGGTCGTCAATGGGTAGGTGAAGGCGATGGCCCAGGGCACGGCGTCGCAGGCGAAGGGGTAGCTGACGAAGAACGCCGCTGCCAGGGGCGCGGTCAACCCGGGGCGGCGGCTCCGGCGGGCCGCCAACAAGCCCACCAGCGTCCCGCACGCGGCGTGCCCGGCCAGGTTGAGCGCGTGCAGCGCCACCGGTGACAGGTCACCCGCCAGCAGGTAGAGTGCCTTCCAGAGCGTGAAGTGGAGCGGGCGGTAATCCCGGTACGGGCCGACCGAGGTCCAGAAGTCGAGCAGCGGTGTGGCTTCGACCCACGGCACCTGGAGCAGGTCGTCGGAATAGAGAGGCATGTGCAGAGTGGGGGCGTAGAGGAGGAGGGTGAGCGTCAAGGAGATGAGAACAGCCAGGAATTGCGGGTTGCGAATTAGGAATTGCGATCTGCGATGTCGCTTCCCAATTTGCAATTTGCAATTTTCAGCTTTAGTGTTATGGTCTTCGAGATTCATATCGATCTTGAACTGACTCTACTGGAAAAAGCTATCAACCACAGTAACTGCTCAGCCTTCCCGCCGACGGGTCATTGCGAGGGCGCGCAGCACCCGAAGCAATCTCCACGGTCGGTCCGGGAGACTGCTTCGCCGCCTTCGGCGGCTCGCAATGACCAGCGTGAGCAGTTACGGCGAATATTAAAATCTTTGTGCTCTTTGTGGCCTTTGTGGTTGTCTCTCCTTTTTTCAGAAGAGGATGAACTGATCTTGGTTGTAGAAGGGAGCATACCATAGATGGGAAAGCAGGGCAAGAGGAAGCCACCGCGTGAGCGGACGTATTTTCTCCTTTCGCTGGGGTGCGCCAAGAACACGGTCGACGCGGAGGGGATGGCGACGTTGTTGGAGCGGGCCGGTTTCGAGCCGGTGAGTTTGCTGCAGCATGCCGAGGTGGTGATCGTCAACACGTGCGGGTTCATTGCGCCGGCGCGGGAGGAGTCGCTGGCGGCACTGCAAGAACTGGCGGACGCGAAGCGACCGGGCCAGGTGCTCTTGGCCGCCGGGTGTTGGTCTCAGCGCGACCCCCAGGCGATCCTGGCGGCAGTGCCGGGGGTAGACGGCGTGCTTGGCACGCGGCGGTGGATGGACGTGGTCGATGTGGTGCAGCGGGTACGCCAGCCTGGGCGCACGGAACCGGTGCTGCACCTGCCGGACACGCCCACGGTGGGGCGGGACGAACGTGACGTGCCACGGGTGGCGGCGCAGGGAGCGAGCGCCTATCTCAAGATCGCCGACGGGTGCAGCCGCACCTGCGCGTTCTGCGCCATCCCGCTGATCAAGGGGCCGGCCGTCAGCCGCCCGGCGGAGCGCATTCTGGACGAGGCGGCGATGCTCGCGGAGTGGGGGGTGAAGGAGATCGTGCTGATTGCCCAGGATACCACCACCTACGGGCGCGACGTGGGCGGGCAGGACGGGCTGGCCGACTTGTTGGAACGGATGGCAGCGCGCGTGCCACAGGTGCCCTGGCTGCGGGTGATGTACGCCTTCCCCGGCGCGATCACGCCGCGCTTGATCGAGGTGATGGCCGACCTGCCGCAGGTGTTGCCTTACGTGGACATTCCCCTCCAGCACGCCCACCCCGACGTGTTGCGGCGTATGCGCCGCCCGGCCGACGTCGATTGGATGCGCCGGACGGCGGCCACGCTGCGCGAGCGCATTCCGGGGATCGCCATCCGCACGACGTTCGTGGTGGGGTTCCCCGGCGAGACGGACGCCGAGTTCGCTGCGCTGGTCGATTTCGTGGCGGAGATGGCCTTCGACCGGGTGGGGGTGTTCACCTATTCCCACGAAGAGGGAACGCCGGCCGCCGCGCTGCGCGACGACGTGCCGGAGGCGGTGAAGGAAGAGCGGCGCGGGGCGGTGATGGAGGTGCAGCAGCCGATTTCGCTGGCGAAGAACCAGGCGCTGGTGGGGCAGACGCTCGACGTGCTGGTGGAGGGTCAGGGCGAAGGGCTGAGCGTGGGGCGTTCCTACCGCGACGCGCCGGAGATCGACGGGCTGGTGTTGATGGAGGAGGACGCCCCGGTGGGGGAGATCGTGGCGGTGGAGGTCACCGGCGCGATGGAATACGACGTGGTGGGGCGGGTGGTGTAGGGGGCCTTTGTCTTCGACGTTCCGCCCGGTCGGGAGACCGGGCGGAACAAGAGACCCACGCCACCGCCGGGTCACGGACCCGGCGGGAGCCATAACGTCGGCTATTTTCGGAGCAGGAACCTCCCGCAGGCTCGAAGCCTGCGGGAGGTTTTTTCTAGTCGTGCAGGATGATGGGCAGGTAGAGCGTGTGTACTGTCACGGAGGGCGGTGCGGGATCGGTGACTTGGGCAATGGTGCCCGCGCCATCGTAGACCCAGGCGGTGTTGGCCAGGTTGACCACCCCGATGGGTAGATCCGCCACGGCCTCGACCTGGGCCACGAACTGGAGCTCAACCGTCTCGCCCGCGGTCACGACGCCGGTCCACACCAGGGTGTTCAGGGGGGACTCGGTGAAGTCCATGGCGTCGTAGACGGTGTAGTAGCTGCCGAGGATGTCGGTGACCGTAGTTGTGGCGTTGATAGAGCCGCTGTTGCTCAGGGTGATGGTGTAGGTGACTATGTCTTCAGACATCACGGCACCGCTAGCGCTAGATGCCTTGGTGGAGCCGGAGAGATCTGGGCTGGCCAAGTCCAACCCGATGACGACCGGGTCGTGGTCGGAGGCGCGGTAGGGACCGGGATCGTAGAAGCTGTCGACCTGGTCGGCCGACTTGTACTCGACGTTGTAGTCAAGGGCGATTGGCTCGTCGGCGTTGATGTGCCAGATCGTCGCGCTGACGACCTGCGACGCCAGATAGGGGGTCGCCAGACCGTGATCGAGGTAGCCGGCCTGCCCGTCGAAGACGTAGGAGTAGGCGTGCGCGCCGACGAAAGCGTCTACCAGGTTGATGTAGCCCGCGTCCTCGGCGGCAACGATGGGATCCTCTTGGGCGTAGGAGTTCAGATCGCCGATGATGAGGAAGTCGGGGTCGCCGCTGCCGGTGGGATCGGTGGACAGCCAGGCCAGTTCGACCGTCATCGCGGTGGTGCGGGTCAGGTTGCAGTTGCCCTGCCCGTCGCCTGTGTCGGGGTCGCCGATAGCATCGCAGGCCGAGCCTTTCGACTTGAGGTGGTTGACGACGGCGGTGAAGCGCTCGCCGGTGCTGTTTTCCTCGAAGGTTTGGGCCAGGGCAGGGCGATTGTAGTCGTCGCGGTAGTCTGGATCGAACGTGTCGTCGAGGATGGCGGCCGCGCCGACCGGGGTGACGCTGCCGGGCTTGTAGATCAAGCCGACGGCGATCTCGTCATCTCCGATCTGGGCTACACCGGGGTTGACGTAGGTGTACACCCCGGCCCCGGCGATGGCGTTCAGCCCGCTGACCAGGTCGGCGATGGCGCTGGTGGCGACGTAGCCGTCGTTCTCGATCTCCATCAGGCCGATCACGTCGGCGTCGATGGAGAGGACAGCGGTGATGATCTTGGTCCGCTGGCGAGTGAACTCTTCAAAAGAATTCGCGCCGCGTGAGGTGGGGAAGCCGCCACCCAGACCGTCCCCGTTGAAGTAGTTGAGCACGTTGAAGCTGGCGACTCTGAGCCGCCCGCCGACGTCGTCGGGGGCCACGGTGCGCGGGTTGGACGCCACGAAGTCGATGGTGCCCACCGGCTGGACGCGGTAGTCGCTCCAGTATTGGTCCATCACGCCGGTCAGGCTCGAGACCGTGTAGCCGCCGCGCAGGGTGTTGAGCCCGCTGAGCCCGGGGGCGGGGTAGATGACCGGGTCGGGATTCTGGGTGGTGTCGCCGTCGTCCAGGATGATGCGGCTGCGGTCGTTGAGGTCTTGCAGGGCGAGGGCATCCACGCCCGGTGTGACGACGCTGGTCGGGTTGTAGAGGCGGTCGTACACCGAGAGGTGAGGCTGGCCGTAGCGGCCCAGTTCGTAGTTTTCGGTGACGTGGAGGTCTTGTGAGAAGGCGACGAGCATACCCTCGTACTGCTCCCAATCGCTCAGGTCCGCGATGGGCAGGGTGATGGTTACCGGCGTCACTTCTCCAGACATACTCGTGCCGCAGATGGTGATGGCGCTGATCCATTTCAGTTCCGTCAGGTTATTGTACTCGCCGACCTCGCCGGTCACGCGCACCAGGTCGCCTGGGATGACGTCCATACCGAAGGCGTTGTCGTAGACGAAGATGCCCTCGGAGGTTGCCGTGTCGGCGTCGGCGTCGTCGTTCTCTTCCTGGACGTAGAAGCCACTGAGGCCGGTTTCTGTGTCTTGGAAGTCACCGACGACCACGCCTTCGATTGTGTGCGTGTCGGTAAAGGCGCTGGCCGAACCGCTGCCCTGGATGGTGTGGATGAGCGTGGCGGCGGTGCCGCAGTCGGCGGGCGTGCCCACGGTGAGCCACACAACCGCCTCGTCGTCCTCCGCGACGTAGGCGCCCAAGTTGCCGGGCGTCGAGTCTGGGTCGTCCTGATCAGAGGCGGCTACCTCGGCGTAGTTGACCAGGTTGATCCCATCGGCGTCTGCCTGGATGACGATGTCGCATGTGAGAACTTCATCGGGCAAGATAGTGGGAATGGTCCAGGTCAGGACGTTGCCGACGACCGTCGCGCCGCAGGAGTTGTTGACGTAGGTGATGGCGGTGGTGGTGCTGGGCAGGTAGTCGACGACCACGACGTTGGTTGCGCTGAGGGGGCTACCGGCGCTGTTGACCAGTTCGAGGGTGTAGGTGATGGTGTCGCCGACGTCTGGGTTGTTCGTGGGGGCGATGGATTTGGTCAGCGACAGGTCTGCTATGTAGCAGTTCTTTTCCCCTGGCGACGGTGGGAACGCGGCGTAGGTGTCGGTGTTACGCTCTCCGCCCGAACCATTGGGGCAGCGTTGGGCCGAATCGTAATTCGCGTTGCTGCCCTCCAGTACCAGAGGCTGCCCAGGGTTGAGGAGGATGGCACGCAGAACCGTGTCGTCGCCACCTCCGGGGAAATCGTCGTAGACGACGGCATCGATCAAGCCTGTGGTAGTAACCGGGGTCCCGGAGAGGAAGTCGGCAGCACTGCCGACGTACAGGCCGATGGCGTCCACACCGTTCTGAATTCCATTGCTGGGGAATATGACATCGACGCCGGGAACGGCCGTGTTGCCGGCGACGAAGTAGCCGTCGGCATCTGTGCTGTAGCCATCCAGGTCGATGGCGCGGTAAGACGCATCATCTGTTGCGTCACCATTAAAGAAAACCAAGACCAGCTCATCCAGCGCGGTATTGCCTGCGCCGCCATCGTAGAGCTCTACGAATTCTTCTATGTCGGTGCCGGGCGTTTGAGCGTCGAACTCGTTGATGATGATGTACGGTGTCACGAATTCGAACTCGAACTCGGCGCTGTCTTCGATGTCTTCGCCATCGAACGTGACCGTCGCGGTGTTGACCACGGTCGCGAGGGACGTGCCGGTTCCCACGTCAGCGGTGAAAGTCCAGGTGAGGGTGGTGAAGGCGTCGATGTCCCCCGCCCAGGTGATGACGTCGGCGGCGACGAGGGTATTCGTCTCCGAGATGATCCAGCCCGCGAAATCGACCTCGCTGGGGAGGATGTCGGTCAGCACCACGCCGGAGGCGAGTTCGTTGCCGGTGTTGGCGACGAGGATAGTGTAGGTGACCACGCCGCTGCCGTCGAGAGGCAGGTCGCTTTCGGGATCGACCGTCTTTTCGACCGAGAGGTCTGCGCCGGCGAGGATATTGAAGGTGGCCGAGTCGCTGCCGCTTCCGGTCGTATGGGCAAATTCGGCTGTGTTCTCCACTGCGCCGACGATGGCGTTGTTGGTGACGACGAAGGTGAAGGTGATCGACGTGCTGGCAGAGACGGTGCCGCTCCAGGTGATCTCGCCGCTGCTCTCCGACGCGCCCGTGGGCTGATCGATCCAGCCGGCAAAATCGACCTCGGTGGGCAGGGTGTCGGTCACGATGATGCCGGTGGCGTCGATCGGGGCGGGGTTGTGGAGAACCACGGTGTAGGTCACGCGGTCGCCCGGCAGGACGCCCGCAGAGGGGGCGGCGTCTTTGGTGATTTCCAGGCTGGGGACGTTGGTGTAGCCGAGCGTGGTGGGCATGACAAAGAGCGTCACGCCACCGCCGGAGCTGTCCCACAGGTAGCCATCGTTGGGGCCGGCGCCGTCGGGGATGCGCTGGGCGGATTCAGTGCCGCCAATAGACGGCCCCCCGCTGTACGCTACTTGGTCCACCCGCACGCCGTCCGGGTCGAATAGGTAGATCACGTCGTAATTGGCCAACTCCATTCCTGCGGCCCAGTTGACATTCTCTTCCAAGTCGATCCATCCCCCGGCGGTCACGGTAATCGTGCCGCCGACATCCAAGACATCGATATTGTCTCCATCGGAGAGGATCCAATTGGTAAGGGTGTAGGTATCCCCTGTGGGATTGTAGATTTCTACGTGATCGTTGCCGGAGATAGGGGAGGGATATACCTCGTTGATGATTAGGGAGCTGCCCAGCAGGACGGGCGGGACGTCGTTGGCAGCGCCCTTTGTGGGAGATCGGGTCAAGTTCCAGTCCCGGGCATCGTCGTCGGTGTCTGTGCCATTGGGCACGCGGGCGACCACCGGAACTTCAGCACATGGCGCGGGTGCTCCGCCACGGCTGCCGTAGCCCACCTGGTCGATCAGGGCGGCGGTGTCGTCATATAGGTTGAGCACCTCTCCGCCGTTATCCAAGGTGCTGGTTGTGGAAGAGCGGGTGTAGGAGTAGTATCCGCCCGGCGCGAGCATCGTGCCGGAAGGAATGGTATGGGCGAAAGAACTGATGTCCGCATCCAGGTACCAGTCGCCGATATCGACCGCTGTGTCGGTGGGATTGTAGAGTTCAACCCACTCGTAGCTGTAGACATTCACTTCGTTGATAATAACGTGATCTGCCAGGACAGAGCGGTCTGGGGCTGGGCCGTCGATCAGCATAGGGAAGTGGTAAGCGTGGGCGAAGTTGGGAGACGAACCGGTGGGGTTGGACGTGGGCCATGACGAGTCGATGTTGCTCTCCTGCTCCGGGGTGACCCAGGCAAAGACGGCGATCGCGTCGGGGTTGCCCAGGTTGGCGAGAGGGATCGTCAATTCGTTGCCGGGCATAGAGGCTGTATTGCCGCTCCAGTCGTAATAGGTGCCGGCGTCACTCCAGCCCTGCCAATCCCAGGAAGTGCCGTTCCAGCTAGCCCACTCGTACCAGCCTCCACTACCGGCGAAGGCGTAAAAGATCTCAGGGCGGTTGGAACCGGTGAAATTGACCCGGGCGTAGCCGTCCGACCCGGCTCCGGAGCCATGGATCAGATCCGTATCGATGGCGACGAAGAAGCTTTTCGCACCGCTATCGTCGCTAAGGTACTCACCGGGGGCCAGATCAAGGCCGATGTAGAGGTTGGTCTCGTTCCAGGTGATGTACAGATCGCGTCCGTTATCCGTTTCCATCATTTCGTCGGTATCCCAGTCTGATAGGTCACCGCCGATTATGATGGTGTGATAGGCCGCTGCCAGTGCCGGGGCAGTGAAAAGAAGTGTCGCTAAAAGCGCGCCCAGCATAATCAATAGTCTCTTTTGCATATCTTTGTCCTCCTGACTTTTTCTATCCAACGTTGCGCGTCATTCCAGTACGTTGCGGGGTTATCTTTTCCCG
>JAFGOJ010000250.1 GCA_016926575.1 Anaerolineae bacterium
CCCCGGCGGGGTGCAGGGGCGGAGCCCCTGCAAAGTCCTGGTAACCGCTGGTCGGCGGGTTGGAAACCCGCCCTACATCGAGACGGTCTATTTTCGGAGCAGACCATAGGAGGAACCGTAATGATCGACTTTCTAACCGAGACGGAGGCTATGCGTGACCAACTCGTCGCCTGGCGGCGGGATTTTCACATGCATCCGGAATTGAAGTACGAGGAGCGCCGCACGGCAGCCATCGTCGCTGCGCACCTGGAAGCGCTGGGCTACTGCGTGCAGACCGGCGTGGCGCGTACCGGGGTGGTGGGCTTGCTGGAGGGAGCCGCGCCCGGCCCGGTGGTGATGCTGCGCTTCGACATGGACGCCCTGCCGGTGACCGAGGAGACCGGCGCGCCCTACGCCTCTCGCACGCCGGGCTGTATGCACGCCTGCGGCCACGACGGGCACGTGGCCATCGGCATGGGGCTGGCCCAACTGCTGGCGGGGCTGCGCCTCGACATCGCCGGCAGCGTGAAGTTGATCTTCCAGCCTGCCGAAGAGGGCGGCAACGGGGCCGCGCTGATGGTTCAAGAAGGCGTGCTGGAGGCCCCCCGCCCTGATGTCTTCCTGTCGGCGCACATCTGGACCGACGCGCCGGTGGGCACGGTCAACGTGACGCCCGGCCCGGTCATGGCCGCCGCCGACACGTTTACCTGCACCGTGCGCGGGCGCGGCGGGCACGGCGCGCTGCCCCACCAGTCGGTCGACCCCGTCGTGGCAGCGGCGCACGTCGTCACAGCCTTGCAGACGATCGTGTCCCGCAACGTCAGCCCGCTGGACACGGCCGTGGTGACCGTCGGCGCGATTCACGGCGGCGATGCCTTCAACGTCATCCCGCCGACGGTGGAACTGCGGGGCACCATCCGCACCTACCAGCCGCACACCCGCACGATGATCCACCGCCGGATGCAGGAGACGGTCGATGGCGTGGCGGCAGGCTGCGGCGCGGCCGCCGACTTGGAGATCGTGCCCCTGACGCCGGCCGTTATCAACGACCCCGAGGTGACCCAGGTGGTGATGCGGGCGGCGGAGTCCATTCTCGGTGCCGACCGCGTCCACTCCGGCGAACGCACGATGGGCAGTGAGGATGCCGCGTTCTTCCTGAACGAGATCCCCGGCTGTTACTTCTTCCTCGGCGGTGCCAATCCGGAGAAGCACCTGGGCGCGCCGCACCACAATCCCCGCTTCGACTTCGACGAAGACGTGCTGCCGCTGGGCGTGCGGGTCCTGGCGCGCGCTTCCGCTACCTACCTCATGCAGAGCGACTAGATGAAACTTTCAATCATTGTGCCGGTCTATAACGAGATCCAGACGATCGAGGAGATTCTGCGCCGGGTGCGCTCGGTCAAGCTGGACGTGATGGTGGGATATGGCGACCTGGATGCCCACGTAGTCCACCTGGAGCGCGAGGTCGTCATTGTCGATGACGGGTCCGTCGATGGCACGCGCGACGTCCTTCGTCGTTACGCCGACGAGCCGGATGTTGTCGTGCATTTCCACGCGCAGAACAAGGGGAAAGGGGGCGCGGTGCAGACGGCGCTCCAACATGCCACGGGCGACGTCTTCATCATCCAGGATGCCGATCTGGAGTATGACCCGCGCGATTACCCGGCTCTGCTGCAACCCATCCTGGAGGGCCGTTCCCAGGTGGTCTACGGGTCGCGCTTCCGTGGCGGGCCGACCAAAGCGATGCTTTTCTGGCACGCCGTGGGCAACCGGTTCCTCACGCTGGTGACGAACCTGTTGTACGACTCCATTTTGACCGACATGGAGACGTGTTACAAGATGTTCACGCGCCAGGTGGCGGAGCAGTTACGCCTCACCGAACCGGGCTGGGGGTTCGATCCGGAGATCACGGCCCAGATCATGCGGCGCGGCCATCGCATCTACGAAGTGCCCATCTCCTACACCGGGCGCGAGTTCGTCGAAGGGAAGAAGATCTCGTGGCGGGATGCGTTCACTGTATTGTGGACGCTGATCCGCTGCCGGTTTCAACGCTTCTGAGCCAGCCCGCCCTCCGCGACGAACGCGGCAAACGCGGCGATGTCCGGGAAGATGGCGCTCGATAGGCTGAACACGACCCAGTTGTCGACCAGCGGCGAAATGGCATACACGGGCACTCCCGCCCGGTAAGCCTGCCACATTTCCACGGCCGTCCCCATACTCGCCTGTGGGACGTAGGCCACCAGAGCGTCGGCCTGCGCGGCCAGCTCGCACATCTCGACGAAGGTGCGGCTGGCCTTCTCTCGGTTGTAGCTGACGCCGTCGGGATGGAGGTGGTTGGGATCGAGAATCTCGGCCCGCGGTACGTGGGCGCGGATCACGCTGGCGATCTGATCGCGGTAGGTCTGGGCGGTGATGCTAGTGCCCGCGCGCGAACCCTGCATAATACCGGCGATGAATATGCGCATCGTTCAATTCAACATGCGGAACTCGATATCGCACACGCGGTTGCCCATATCCTGGCTGATAGAGACAAATTTGGCCTTCTGTCCCAGGCGCTTGCGCAGCGCGGCGGAGGCCATCATCATCGGCACGCAGGTGTAGGGCGGGACGGCCGCAGCCTGCAAATCCTGCGTCGCCTGCCACAGCAGGCAGCCCTCACACATTAGATTGATGGTATCGCCGGAAATCGCCAGCCTGGCGCCCTTGGCCATGCCATACTCGTCGATCAACAGGCGCTCGATCTCGGTCAGGATATTCTGGGGATTTTCGCCCTGCACCTCGAGGCCCAGGCTGTGCTCCATCTCCTCCAGGACGTCCTCGCCGATGGTATCGACCGTTGCCAGCGCAGCGTCACCGAAGAGGTCGTACATGCCTTTGGCAAAGCCAAAGACCAGGTTGTTGAACAACCGCAACTGCCGTAATTTCTTTTCTTCCATCGTAGCCATATCAGCCTCCTTATGATGGTTTCGTAACTGTTCTGAATTTAGCCCTATCAGTAACTGCTCAGGCTGTGCGCCTGGCAGTTACTCGCTTGGCGCGTCGAAGGGAGAAGGTGGGGGTTTTGCGGGCGGCGAAGCCGCCCGCAAAACCCCCACTCCCCCTTTTCGCGGTGGAAAAGGCAACTGCGAAGCGTAAGCTGAGCAGTTACCTCTATCATACCATGGTTTGGTCGGCTGGCTATTGGCGTTTTGTGGCAGGTATGTGGCAGTTGCGTTGGCAGGGGGGTGACGTGTGATTGACATTTCTCCCCTTCCGTTATATACTTCCCCAATCTTAAGAAGGATTGTTCGAACTATGGTCGCACTCTATCCCAACGGGCCCGCCCCTGAGATGCCAGACCGCCGGTCTGGATAGGGTTGTTGGGAAAGAATACGCCGCTCGTCCAGCCAGCCCTCCAGGCCAATCGGGGGCTGGCTTTTTGTTTGTGGAGATGTGATGACCATTCAAGAGCTAACCGACCGGATGAATGCATTCGTCAGCGATATGGGCTGGTACGACGCCGACTCCCCCTGCCAGCAGACTCCGCGCAACATCGCCACCAGTCTCGTGCTGGAGGCCGCTGAGGTGTTGGAGCACTTCCAGTGGGGCGAAGCGGCCGATCCCGCTGCGCTGGCCGAGGAACTGGCCGACGTGGCGCTCTACCTGCTCCAACTGGCCTACCTGGTCGACGTCGACCTGGAGCAGGCGATCCTGGACAAGCTGGCGCGCAATTACACCCGCCGTTGGCCGGAGGCGAAGGGACGGTGAAGATTCTGGCCCTCAGCGACCACGTCGCAGAGACGATCTACAGCTCCAGCATCAAGGAGCGGTTCGCAGACGTGGAGATGGTGCTTTCCTGTGGCGATCTGCCCTACTCGTATCTGGAATACGTGGTGACGCTGCTCGCGGTGCCGGCCTTCTTCGTCCACGGCAACCACGACCGCCCCGAGTACACCGACAGCGGCGCGACGCTCTATACCCCCGGCGGCTGGGTCAACCTGGACGGGCGCGTGATCAAGGCGGGCGGATTGCTTCTCGCCGGGTTCGAAGGATCGTTGCGCTACAAGCCCGACGCGCCGTTCCAATACACCGAAGCGCAAATGCAGCGGAAGATACTGGCGCTGGCGCCCAAATTGCTGCTCTATCGCCTGGCCTACGGCCGCTCTGTCGACGTCTTGATCACCCACGCCCCGCCCCACGGTATCCACGATGGGGAGGACCTGCCCCACCGTGGATTCGCGGCCTTTCGCTGGTTCATCGCGCGCTTCAAACCGCGCTACCTGCTCCACGGCCACAAACACGTCTACGGACCCGAGACCACGCGTACCCGCCACCATTCGACCACGGTGGTCAACGTCTATCCCTTTACAGTTATTGAGGTCTGAAGTGTCGATAACGTCAGCATGCCCGCTGCGGGTCATTGCGAGGGCGCGAAGCGCCCGAAGCAATCCCCACCATCGAGCGTGGAGATTGCTTCGCCGCCCTTCGGGCGGCTC
>JAFGOJ010000251.1 GCA_016926575.1 Anaerolineae bacterium
AAAGTCGACCGGCTGAACCTGCTGCGGGCCACCGAGGCCAGCTTCGGCCACATCTTCATGCTCTACCCCGGCAGCGAGATCAACGACCTGCTGGCGCGGGTGCTCCCGGACCTGCAGGGGGTCGAGCTGCGTGAGATGTTCGAGAACGACGTGCTCCAGCAGTTCTGGGCCATCACCGACCCCGAGGTGATCGCGGCGGTGGTGGAACTGATGGCACCTAAGGTCAACTTGATCATCGCCGACGGCCATCACCGCTACGAGACTGCGCTCAACTACCGCGACGAGATGCGCGCGCAGTACCCCGACGCCGCGGCGAACGCGGGCTTCAACTACTGCATCGTCACGATGGTCAGTATGGACGACCCCGGCCTGGTGATCCTGCCCACGCACCGTCTGCTCACGTACAAGAAGATGAGTGGTGCGGAGGCGCTGGAGCAGGCCAAGACGTACTTCGAGGTGCTGCCGCTGGCGGACCGCGCCGCGTTGGAGGCGGCGCTGGCCGCAGCGCCCCCCGAGCATCCCACCTTTGGCTTCTACGACGGGGGCTACGCGGCGCTCAGGCTGCGCGACGCGGGCGTGCTGGAGGAGTTGCTGCCGGGTCGCGCGGAGGCGTGGCGTATGCTCGACGTCTCTGTGCTGCACGAGGTGTTCATCGAGCGCGTCCTGGGCATCGACAAGGAGACCATCGAGCGTAAGGAAGGCATCGAGTACCTGCGCGACGTCCAGATGGGGTACGACGCCGTCGACGGCGGTGAGGCGGACTTCCTGCTGGTAATGAATCCCACGCGCATGGCGCAGGTGCGTTCGTGCACCGAGGCGGCCGAGAAAATGCCTCAAAAATCGACCGATTTTTACCCCAAGGTCATCAGCGGCCTGGTGGCGCTGGCGGTGGGGAAAGAGGAACGGTTGTAATCAACAAGGGGGCGCGATTTATCGCGCCCCCACAGTTATGCCTGAAAATTCTCGCGGCAGAACCCCACCGCCCGGCGCAGATCCTCCAGGCACAGCGCCTCGTCTTCGGAGGCCAGCGCGTCGGGACCGACCTCGATGCTGATCGTTCTGGCGTACCCGTTGCGGGCCATCGCGCGCAGCAACTCCCCCAGCGGCAGGTGGCCGTTCATCGGCAAGCGGTGCTCGCGCCCATCGTAGTTGGACAGGTGGACGTGGACGATCTTCTCTTTGAGTCGTTCGTAGACCGCCGGCGGGTGCAGCCCCCACGTTCCCAGGTGGGTCGTGTCGAGCGTCAGGTGCTGGAAACGGCTCAGGTGCTCCAGGGTGTTGAAGCGGTAGGCGTTGAAATGCCGGCCCAGTATCTGGCGTGATGGCATATTTTCGACGCCGATGGTCACCCCGCTGGCAGCTTCCAACGCTTCCACGCCGCCGTTCTCCAGGCTGCGGTAATACGCGTCCTTGCGCGGCCAGGGGACGGGCACGAGCAACTGCCTGGGCCGCTCGCCGTGCCACTGCGCGACGATGCCGTAGATGCGGAAGGGCAGGTGCGTGACGACGGTGGGCACGCCCAGCTCCTGGGCCAGGGCCACGGTGTGTTCCAGCCGCCCCAGTTGGTCGGGCGGCCATCCTGGTACGTCGATGGTGAAGGGACTGTGCAAAACGCGGATGGGAAGGCCGTGTTCGGCGGAGAGACGGCGCAGGTAGGCCGGGTCGTACGTGTCTCTGCGATTGTCGATCAGCACCTCGATGCCGTCGAACCCGGCCTCGACGGCCATGCCGAAGACGCGGTTGAGTCCGTAGGTGTACAGAGAGCCTGTGGAGAGGGTTACCATATCTATCGCGACGGTGGTGCGGCCTGATCCATGTCGGGGTAGGTGCCGCGGGCGTCTAGCGGGGAGTTTTCAGGACGTTGGGTGGGGATGAGCAGGGTGAAGGTGCTCCCTCTTCCCGGCACCGAATCGACCCACACCCGCCCGCCGTGGGCTTCGACCAGCGAGCGGACGATAGACAGGCCCAGCCCCAGGCCGTCGACGTCTTCCTGGATGCGCCCTTCCGATTGGGTGAACCGCTCCCAGATGACGGCCTGTTTCTCCGGGGGGATGCCGATGCCGGTGTCGGTGACCCACAGGCGGCAGAAACCCGGCGCGTCTGGCGTGGCGTCCACGTTAGCGCCGCCCACGGTGACGTGCCCGCCGGGCAGCGTAAACTTCACCGCGTTGCTGACCAGGTTCGCCAGCACCTGCCGGATGCGGCTGGGGTCGGCTTCGATGATGGGCAGCGTTTCTTCCACGTCGATCGTCCAATCCAATTGCTTGTTCTGCATTTGGGTGCTGAACGCCTGGATCACTTCTCCGATGATCATTTCCAGGTCCGTCTCTCCGTACTCCAGTTCCAGGTGCCCGCGTTCGGCTTCGGAGAGGGCGATCATGTTGTCGGCCATCGCGACCATCTTGCGGGCGTTGTCGTGGATGGTGCGGATGAAGCCGGCCTGCGTTTCGCTCACCTCACCGACCATGCCGCTGTACAGTGCCTCGGTGTAGCCCAGAATCGCCGTCAGCGGCGTGCGCAGTTCGTGCGAGATGACGGTGATGAACTCGCGTTTGGCCTCTTCGGCCTGCACCTCTTTGGTGATGTCGCGCAGCACGGCGACGACGCCCAGCGATTCCCCGTCTGCGGTGACGACCGGAGCGGCGCTGACCTGGATTTGCTGGTTGCGCAGTTCGAACAGCGTTTGTAGCGGTGCGCTGATGTCCTGAATGGACGTCAAATCCATCTGCCGGTCGGCCGCTGCGGCTTCGAGCAGATGTTGGATCGGCCGGTTGATCACCTGTTCGCGCGTGAGGCCGAGGATTTTTTCGGCGGAGGCGTTGAGCATTACGGCGCGCCCCTCGGCGTTGTTGACGATGATGCCCTCGTTGATGCTTTGCAGGATCGCTTCACGCTGGCCGGCCTCTTCCCGCTGCTGCTCCAGGGCGACGGCCAGGTTGTGGTAGAGACGTGCGTTCTCGATGGACGCGGCGATTTGCGAGGCCACCGAGCCGCACAGCCGTTCCTCGCTGGTGGTGAAGGGGCGTTTGCTCCGGTCGCGCCCGACGGCCAGCACGCCCAGGACGCGCTGCTGGCGCAGCAACGGCTGGAGGATGACGGGGCCTTGCTCCTGGCTGCCGAGCAGTGCAAACAGGGGCTGCAACCTCGACTGCCCGCGCGGGTCCAGCGCGACCTGCTTCCGCCGCCGCACGACGTGGTCGAGTACCGGTTGCTCCGACAGGGCGCACGACACGGTGGGCGTGGGCCCCCAGGAACGCTGCAGGGGCACGTACTGGGCGGCCAGTTCCACGGTTTCCAGGCTCTCGTCGGTCAGCAAGATCGCTACGCGGTCGGCGTCGAGCGCGTGGCCGACGCTTTCGGTCATTTCCTTCAGAACCGTCTCCAGATTGAGCGATTTGCCCATCGCGCGGCTGACTTCGACCAGGAACAACAGCTCGCGGGTCTGCCGCAGCGACCCCTCGCTCAGCGTCTCCAACTCCTGCCGGTAGACGTACAGGTCTTGCAGCGCCGACCGGTAGACGGCTACCACGATGAGCGGGTACCCGATCAAGTTGATCAGCCGGCCCAGACCAATGATCCCTTCGATCAGCACCCCGTCCAACAGGATCAGCGTGTTGCCGAGCGTCAGCAAGATGAAGGAAACGGCCGGTAGAATGTATCCCAGTCTGTGACGGAAGGTGAACAGCAGCACCGCGCCCGAGAGCGAGAGCGCCACGGCCCACAGATCCCAAACCTTCTGTTGCCAGAAGGCGGCGTAATCGAAAAAGGCGAAACTCTGCACCGTCTGGTACCACGACGGAAAGAACGCCACCGCCAGCACCAGCGCGAGGCCCAGGCTGCCGAACAGGAACACGCGGTTCGCCCGCCGGTCGATCAGAGGCGAGATGAACGCCCACCACAACAGGGTCAGGCTGGAGACCTCCAGGGCGTACACCAAAATGGGGACGAGTGCCTTCAGGAAGAGGGAGACGTCGGCAGTGGGGTCTACAGGGGTCGAGTCGCCGAACAGGAGCGGAATGCGCAGGACGAACAGCGCGGAGAAGGCGCACAGGATGCGGTATTGGTCGGGGTTGCTCGTGCGGCGGTATTCGATGTAGGAGATGCCGGCCGCGGCCAGGAGCGCCAGCAGGATCATCAGGTGGTACACGAACGTGCCGGTTCCGGCGCCAAGCAGGTCCAAAACGCCACTCACAGAGGTTTATCTCCCTTAGCGTCGGTGTCAACGTCGGCGAGCGGGGTCGCGCCGCTCTGCGCGGTCGGTGGATGAGGGGGGCTCATGGGGATGCGGACGATGAAACGGCTGCCCGGGCACGTGGCTTCGTCGTAGCCGGGGCTTTCCGCCCAGATGCGCCCGCCGTGTGTCACGACGATGCCGCGCGCGATGGCCAGCCCCAGACCGGGCCCGCCGCCTTTGAACGCCGTCGTCCCGGAGGAGTGGAGGGCCACTTCTCCGGTGCGGTAGAACTTCTCGAAGATCAGGGCGATGTCTTCCGGCGAGATGCCGATGCCCGTATCCTGCACCGCGATTTCGATGCTCGGCCCCAGTTCCGGGTCGACGACTTGGGCCCCGGTGATGGTGATGCAGCCGCCGTCAGGCGTGTACTTGATCGCATTGTTGATCAAGTGTTGGAAGGCCTTGTAGAGCAGGGTGGGGTCGGCAGGGCACAGCGGCAGCTCGTCCAACCCCTGCCGCTCCATCGTCAAGCGCCGCTCTTGCAGCGCTTGCTTCAGGTCGCTGTGGATGCCCTGGAAGATGACCGGGAAGCTGACCGGGCTGCGGTGGATGCCCAGGCCGCCGTCCATCACGCGGGACATGTCGAGGATGCTGTCGAAGATGCGGTGGAGCCGCTCCGTACTGGTCACGATGCCCTCGACCAGCATGTGCAGGTCGGTGGCCGACTGCACCGCCGAATGCCACTGCATCATCTGTGCGTACCCCTTCAAGGCGGCGATGGGCGTTCTCAGCTCGTGGGCGGAAACCTGGATGAAGTCGGACTTGGTGCGGTCCAGTCGCTCCAACTGTTGGAGGGCCTGGCGCAGTTCCTCGTTCGTCTCGCGCAGCGCGATGATGGCCTGATGGTCGGAATCGCGCAGGCGTGCCGTCATCTGCACCAGGATGCGGATGGCGAGGGCCGGGCTGCTGCCCAGCACGTCGAGGAAGGCTCTCTGCCCAATCTCCAACAGGACGCTGGGCTCGGCGGTGCGCACCGTCGCCGTGCGGCTGCCGCCGTAGACGATGGCCATCTCTCCAAAAAACTCGCCCGGCCCGGCGTCGTGGAGGAAACGCTCGCTGGCGTCGTCGAATTGCTTGAGCATATCCACGCGCCCAGACACGATGATGAAGAAGGTGGCGCCTTCCTCTCCTTCCACACAAATCGTCTCGCCGGCTGCATAGGCGCGCACGACGGCCGCCTGCGCCATTACGTCCAGATCGTCCTCTGGCAGGCCAAGCAACATGGGGCGAAGGATGTCTTTGATGTTTACGTCTGGAATGCGTGAGCCATCCGTCATAGGCTGTAGTATCGCACAATTTCCAAATTTGCGCAATTTGTCGTTGGGTAGTAACTGCTCAGGCTTGCGCCTGGCAGTTACCCACCCGGCGCGTCGAAGGGAGAACAGGGGGTGTTGCGGGCGGCGTCGCCGCCCGCAACACCCCCCACTCCCCCTTCTCGCGGCGGAAAAGGCAACTGCGAAGCGTAAGCTGAGCAGTTACGTTGGGCAACCCAAAAGCACCCCGGTTGACACACCGGTAAGTTGGTGGTACAACGAAGGGTATCAAGCCAAGGAGAGTGACGTATGCCAACACGTATCGTGCTGATTCGCCACGGCCAGACGGCCTCGAACGTAGCCGACCGCGTCCGCGGTCAAATCGACGTGCCGCTCGACGAGACCGGCCTGTGGCAGGCCCAACAGACGGCGGCCTACGTCGCCGCACGCTGGCCTGTGCAGGCGGTCTACGCCAGCCCGATGGGCCGCGCTATGGCGACCGCCGGGGCCGTTGCCGCCGCTCAGGGACTGGCGGCCCAACCGATGGACGGCCTGCTCGACCTCGATTTTGGGGAGTGGGGGGGGATGCTCACCTCCGAGGTCAAAACGCGCTGGCCCGAACTTCACGATGCCTGGTTCAACGCGCCCCACACGGTGCGCTTCCCCGGCGGTGAAGGGCTGGACGAGGTCCGCGCGCGCGCGGCCGCCGCGTTGGAGGGTGTGGTCGCCCGCCACGCCGGGGAGGCGGTGGCTATGGTCGCCCATACGGTGGTGAACCGGGTGATCATGTGCGCCGTGCTCGGCCTGGGCAACGAGCATTTCTGGCAGTTGGGGCAGGGGACGTGCGCCGTCAACGTGATCGATTGGGAAGCGGGGCGATATTTCCTGATGGTGATGAACGATACCAGCCACCTGTGGCGGGCCGGGGACCGTGGCGCAACGTGAAGCCGACCTGCGCGAGGCAGCGTTGCGCGCCCTGGCGGCCCGCGCCGACCGGCTGACCGAGCGGCGCATCCAGGCGGCATTGCGGCGCTACCCGCGGCCCGACGGCGGCCTCTTCACGCGCGATCAACTCCTGCGCACCTACCACCGCTTGTGCGAGGCCGGTCAGATGACCTTCGACGCGCGCCTGGCGCAGCACCTGCGCCGCAAACCGACGCGCACCATCTCCGGCGTCGCGCCGGTGACCGTGCTCACCGGCCCCCAGGCCTGTCGCGGCACCTGCATCTACTGCCCCGACGTGCCCAACGCGCCCAAATCCTACCTGCCCGATGAGCCAGGCGTGCAGCGGGCCAGACGGTTTGCTTACGATCCTTTCGGCCAGACCGAGGGCCGCATCCGCGCCTTCGGCAACATCGGCCACGCCACCGACAAGGTGGAACTGCTGATCCTCGGCGGCACCTGGTCGGATTACCCCGCCGATTACCAGACCTGGTTCGTGCGCCGCTGCCTGGACGCGATGAACGGCGTCGCGTCGCCCACGCTGGCCGAGGCGCAACAGGCGAACGAGAGTGCACCCCATCGCAACGTGGGTATCGTGATCGAAACCCGCCCCGATTGCATCACCCCCGCCGAGGTGTGCCGCCTGCGTGAGTTGGGCGTGACTAAGGTCCAGTTGGGCGCGCAGAGCCTCGACGACCACATTCTGACCCTGAACCGGCGCGGCCACACCGTGGATCAGACGCGCGCAGCCGTGCGACGGCTGCGCCTGGCCGGTTTCAAGATCGCCCTCCATTGGATGCCCAACCTGCTGGGCGCGACGCTCCAAAGCGATCAGGTCGATTTCGAACGGCTGTGGGACGATCCGGCCCTCTGCCCCGACGAGTTGAAGATCTATCCCTGCTCGCTCCTCCCCGACACCGAGCTGTATGGTCTGTGGCAGGCGGGCGATTACCAGCCCTACGACGAGGATACGTTGACCGAGCTGTTGATCCGCTGCAAAGTGCGCATTCCACCCTACTGCCGCCTGAACCGGCTCATGCGCGACATTCCCGCGCCCTACATCGCCGCCGGGGTGACGCGCTCGAATCTGCGCCAGGTCATCCAGCAGCGCATGGCCCAAGACGAGGCGGCGGTCTGCCGCTGTATCCGCTGCCGCGAGGTGCGCGGTGAGGAGATCGATCTCGACACGCTGCGGTTCACCGTCACTGCCTACGACACCGACGCGACGCAGGAGCACTTTCTGGCCTACGAGACCCCCGAGGGGCATCTGGCGGCGTTCTTGCGGCTCTCTTTCCTTCAGGTAGCGCCTGAGTTGCCGGTGCTGGAGGGCAGCGCGATGGTGCGTGAGCTGCACGTCTACGGGCCGGCGCTGGCGTTAGGGGCGCGCCGGGAGGGGCGACCTCAGCACATCGGGTTGGGCACCGAGCTTCTGGAGCGTGCGCGGGCCATGGCCCGCGCTGCGGGCTACGCGCGGCTGGCCGTCATCGCCGCGGTGGGCACCCGCGGGTATTACCGGGAACGTGGATTCGAATTGGCCGGGACGTATATGGTCGGGCGGCTTGACGAGGGTGGGGAAGGGTAGGAGAAGGGAATGGAAGCCAGCGATTTCAAGAGCCGCCAGGTGATCGCGGTCAACACGGCCGTGCCCGCCGCGCGGCCGGCGCGCCCCCGCTCGGTCACGGCGCGCCGGATCACCGACTATGCCGGCGTTTCTGCACCTCACCTGGAAGTGGTGCGGAACTACGCCAACCCGCTTCTCTTCGGCCCGCCCGTTTGCGACGAATTGGTGGCCCTGGTCGAGCACATGTTCACCGAAGAAGAAGCCGCATTGGTCCAGCACATCCGCCTGCCGTCCGGCAAGACGGCGGCGGCGGTTGCCGCTGCGGCGCACTGCGCGGCGGACGAGGTGCGCTCGATTCTCGACCCGCTGGCCCGCGACAAGGGGCTTCTGCTTACCTTTGGCGAGGGGGAGAAGAAGCGCTACAGCCTGCTGCCGCTGGTGCCGGGTACGTTCGAGGTGGTGCTGCTGCGTCCCAGGCTCGACACGCTCACCGACTGGCACCGCCGCTTCGCCGAGCTCTTCTCGGAGCTGTACGAGACCGGCTTCCTGGCCGACTACACCGAATACCCCCTACCGGCAGTGCGCGTCTTGCCCGTGGCCGAGTCGATCGAGGGCCATCCGATGGCCGTGCCGTCGGATCACCTGGAGCAGGTGCTGGATCGTTATCAGGTGTTCGGGGTGGCGCTGTGCCAGTGCCGTATGACCGAGCAGATGTTGGGCCGCGGGTGCGACCGGCCCCTGGAGACCTGCGTCGCGTTCGGCGGGCTGGCCGAGATGCTCATCCGCGACGGGCGTATGCGCCAGATCGAGAGGCGGGACGTGTTGGCACTCAAAGCCGAAGCCGAGAGCACCGGGCTGGCCACGTGGGTTTCCGAAGTGGCGTTGGGACGGGTGGCCGGGGGGGCGTCCTGCTCGTGTTGCGGGTGTTGCTGTCACGCGCTGCGCACGATCAGCGAGTTCAACGCGCCCGGGCTGATTGCTCCGGCGCGTTTCGTTCCCGTCGTCGATGACGGAAAGTGTACCTATTGCGGCAAGTGCGCCCAGACTTGCCCGATGGGGGCCATCGTCGTGGACCGGCGGGCGCGTTCGTACCAGTACTTGCCGGAGCGGTGCGTAGGGTGTGGGTTGTGCGCGGTGGCCTGCGACCGGGAGCACGCCATCGCGATGGTGCCCAAGCCGGGCCACCACGAGCAGCCACGCGGGTTGATTCCGCGCTTGTTCCAACTCGTGCCGAACTACCTGCGCAACGCCTGGTCTGTCTGGCGCAAATATGGAACGTAGAGAGGACGTAAATAACCAATGGACGAAAATGGCCCCTGTCGTTGCGTGTCTCCTGACCCGCCGTTCCGCCCGGTCAGGAGACCGGGCGGAACAAGAGGGACCGTCTGAGGCATTAACCCAGGCCCATTTGCGGAAGGGGTCCGGGGGAACCGGAAGGAAACCGGAAGGTAAACCGCAGGTTTACTCGTTTCCCGTTCCCCCGGCGGGGTGCAGGGGCGGAGCCCCTGCAAGGCATTCGTTAACCGAGGGCGGCGGGTTTGAAACCCGCCCTACAGGGCCGTAGGCTTATTTTCGAAGTAGGAGGTCATTCGATGAACGGTCAGGGTCGCTTCGGTGTTTTATGTACAATTGTACTATTGCTAGTCGCCCTTTTCGCGCTGCCCGCCTCTGCACAAGAAGGCACGCGCATCATCTTCCTGCACCACTCCTGCGGCGCGAATTTGATCGAAGAGGGCAGCGTGCGCGAGGGTCTCACCGACCGCGGGTACGCCTTCTTCGACCACGGCTATAACGGCGACGGGCTGCGGCTGGCCGACGGGTCGTACAGCGGCATCAATTTCGACGTGCCGGACGATAACACCGACCCCGACGGCATAGCCACCATCTTCTCCCAACCGCTCAACGACCCGCCGGACAACACCTTCAGCCACTTGATGACGTACGACGTGATCATCTTCAAATCCTGCTTCCCGGTCAGCAATATCTGGGGCGACGAGCTGCTGGCCGAGTACCAGTCTTACTACCTCTCGATACGCGACCGGATGGACCAGTACCCGGGCAAGGTGTTCATCGTCGTCACCCAACCGCCGCAGGTGCCCGGCAGCAGCGACGACGAAGAGGCGGCGCGGGCGCGCGAGCTGGCGAACTGGCTTCAATCCGACGCGTTTCTGAGTGGGCATCCCAACGTCTTCACGTTCGACTTCTTCGGCCAGTTGGCCGGCTCCGACAACTTCCTCCGCCGCGAATATCGCTACGACAACTACGATGCCCATCCCAACGAACGCGCCAATCGCGAGATCGGCCCGCGTTTCGTGGACTTCGTCGACCAGGCCATTCGCAGCGACGCGGGCGGCGCGTTGCCCCCCGAGCCGCCGGTCGAGGAGCCGCCGGTCGTGGAACCGCCGGTCGCGGTTGGCGTGGTGGAGGACTTCGAATCGGATGGCAGTTGGGGAGCCGGATCTGACGAGCACTCGACGGCCGCCTGCGCTGTCGACCCCGGCACGGCGCACAGTGGCGCGGCCTCCCTGCGTATCGATTACGACGTAGCGTCCGACGGCTGGGCCGAATGCGGCGGTTACTACGACCAGACGCGAGACTGGAGCGGCGGCGAAGGTCTTTCCCTGTGGCTGCGCGCCGACGCGCCAGGCCATTCGGCCACGTTGATGGTCTTCTGCGGTGATCCTGAGTCGCCCACGCCCTTCGATACGGACTTCGTCATCGAGGCGGAGGCCGGGGAGTGGACGGCCTTCACGTTTCCCTGGTCCGAATTTTCCCGCGCCGAGTGGGCCGACGCAGCCGGGCTGAGCGAGCTCGATCCGGCTCGCATCACCGGGTACGGACTCGCCGTGTGGACCCGCGCCGACGCGGCGGCGGGAAGCGTCTGGCTCGACGACATCGGTCTGTTCAGTGGCGGGGCTCCGCCCGCCGGCGAGGAGCCCGAACCGGTGGAGGAGGAGCCGGTCGAGGAAGAATCGCCGGTTGAGGAAGAAGGCGGCCGCCTCTGCCCACTTTCCGCCATCGCTCTGCCGCTGGCCGCACTGGCGGCATGGGGCATCCAGCGCCGCCGCTAAACGACCGGATTGCTATCACCCAGCGTAACCTTCGCCGTCTTCCGGTGTTCTTACATCCGAATGCGCACTTCCTCAGCGCATTAGGAAAGCCAAGGGGATTGTGCGGGTAGCCTGGCTGCCCGCACACCCCGCTCTCCGAGTTTATCTTCTCCTCATTTTCGTGTATACTTGTCTCAGCGTTCATCAGTGCCCCTACCATTCAATGCATGAACCGAGGAGGATACATGTTCAAATCACTGTGGGAGGTGGTAGAGCGAGAGGTCTCTGGACCGGCGGCTAAACTGACCGTCGCAGAGATTGCTCGCTACCACCGTATTCAAGCCAGTCCGGGCTTTCGGCACGCGGCGGCCTGGGTACACCAGCACTTGGCCGCCGCCGGGCTGTCGGTGCGCACGCTGACATTTCCGGCGAATACGGAGACCTCGTTCTGGAGTGCGTCCAGCTTCCAGGAGTGGGAGGCCAGCGCGGCGACGCTGCACTTGATCGAACCGGCCGACAAGGCGCAGAAGCTGGCCGATTATCGGGACGTCCCGCTCAACTTGATCGTCCGCAGCCTGCCTTTCGACGGCGAGGCGGAAGTGGTCGTGCTGGAGCGGGGGGAGGACGCGGCGGAATACGAAGGGCTGGACGTGGCGGGGAAAGTCGTGCTGGCGCGGGGGAACGTGAAACGCGTCCACGACCTGGCCGTGCGGCGGCGCGGCGCGCTGGGCATCCTCTACGACGGCATGGCCGAGCTCGAATGGGTGCGCCCGGCCTGGGAGCTGCCCGACACGGTGCAATACACTTCCTTCTGGTGGTACGAGCAGGAGCCGCGCGGGTTCGGGTTTGCCCTCACGCCGCGGCAGGGAGAAGCGTTGCGCCGGCTGGCGCGCGAACACACGCTGCGCGTGCGCGCGCACGTGGCGAGCCGTCTCTTCGACGGCGAGATCGAGGTCGTCGAGGCCACCATCCCCGGCACGACGGACGAGGAAATCGTCATGGTCGCGCACCTGTGCCATCCGCTGCCCTCGGCCAACGACAACGGCTCCGGCGTGGCGGCGTTGATGGAGGTGGCGCGGGCGCTGCACGCCCTGATCGAGCGCGGGGACCTCGCGCAGCCCCGGCGCAGCATTCGCTTCCTGTGGCTGCCGGAGATGACGGGCACGTTTGCCTACCTGGCGGCACACGAGGCGCGTATCCCCTGCATGGTCGCCGGCCTGAATCTGGACATGGTGGGGCAAGACCAGGACCAATGCGGCAGTTCGTTCCTCATCGAGCGCCCGCCCGACGCGCTGACCAATTTCACCGACGAGCTCCTGACCTGTCTGCGGAAGCGCCTGTTGCCGGAGGTGCAATCCTTCAGCAACGTGGGCGGCTACCCCCTGTTCCGCTACGCCGACGTGCCCTTCAGCGGCGGGTCGGACCACTACATTTTTTCCGATCCCACCGTCGGCGTGCCGATGCCGATGCTGATCCAATGGCCTGATCGTTACTACCACACCAGTGACGACACGCCGGACCGGGTCGATCCGGCGATGATGGCCCGCGTTGGGCGTTTGGCGGCGGTGTATGCCTACTGGCTGGCCCAGGCGGGCGACCGAGAGGCGCGCTGGCTGGCCAGCGAAATGTCGGCCCAATTCCGGCAGTTGATCATCGTTGACGTGCAGGACGCCGTCACGTGCTGTGACGAGGAAGAGACGCTGAACCGTGAGGTGCTGCGCAAGAAACTGGCCTACCGCATCGCGCGTCACCATAAGGCGTTGGAGACGGTGAAGCGCCTCGCGCCAATCGACGTGACACCCTGGTCGCAGAAGGATACCGAGTTTGCGGAGTCCGAGTGGACCCACGCCGCCGCTCTGATTCCGGACCGGTCGCTTGCTGCTGTCGCTGACGTGGAAGGGTCTGCCGGCGTGCCCGTACGCTGTTTCCCCGGCCCTGTTCAAATCGGCGCGTTCGTTGACCAGTTGAATGAGGCTGGGCGTGACCGGTGGTACGATCTACAGAAACGCTTGGGCGACGTCTCCCGTATCTTGCCGGTGCTGGCGGAATACTGGGCCGACGGCCACCGCACCATCGCCGAGATCGCAGGCCTGGTCAAACAGGAGACCGGCCGGGAATCGACCGCGCTGCTCGTCGAGTATTTCAGTGAACTGTCCAAACTCGGTCTGATCAAAGTCAGGTAACCCGACGCGAACCGACGTATCATTGATTTCAAGTAACTGCTCAGTCTTCCCGCCGACGGGTCATTGCGGGGGCGCGTTAACGCCCGAAGCCTGTCCCCAAATGCGATGGGGAGGTTGCTTCGCGGCCCCTTCGACTTCGCTCAGGGCAAGCTCTTCGGGCCGATCGCAATGACCAGAGTGAGCAGTTACGATTGCAATCTGCAATCTGAGAGGTACCCTTATGGATCAACGCACATACCGCGGCGATATCGACCCCGGGGGATTGGCCGATGCCCTGGTGCTCCAGTTCAACACACGTGACCTGAAAGCGCAGAAAGTCGGGCAGCGGGAGCACCTCCTTGTACAGATCGCTACGCGTGACTGGGGGTGGGGCGGCCCGCAGAGTGCCCTCACCGTGGGCATCGCACGCGTCGAAGGGGGCGTGCAGGTGTCGCTGGGACAGGAGCGCTGGCTGGGGGCGGTGGCCGACCTGGCTCAAACCGGGCTTCAGGCCCTGGTCAACCCGCTTTCGCTGATCGGCCGGCTGGACGACGTCGCGCGCTCCGTCTCTGGCCTGACCCTGCCTCAGCAGGTGTGGGATGCGGTCGAGCATTACTGCGACAGCGTCGGGGCCAGCCTGGGCATGTCGGTGGAGGAGACCATCGTCACATGCCCGTATTGCGGCGTAGGCAACCCCATCGGAGCACCGAAGTGCTCGGCTTGCGGCGCGCCGCTGGGCGATGCCCAGCCCGTGGCCTGCGCGCGCTGCGGATTGCTCAACAACCCTGAATCGAATTTCTGCGTCCGTTGCGGCGCGCAACTCGTCGCCGATGCGGACCTGCCCGCGCGCTCGTATAGCCGGTCGGGGTTCCAACGCAGCACCCGGCGAAGTGATGCGGATGTAGAAGACCTCCCCGAATCGCTCAAAGGCCTTTTTAGGCGGAGAGAACGGAAATGACCCGGCGGGGCAAGGCCGGTCTCAGACCGGCCTCGTTCCTGTGGTAGTAGGCGCGTGATTCAATCGCGCGCCTACCACCACCAGACAATGTGCTCCCGTCGGGTCACGGACCCGCGCCGAGCGGGCGTCACGCTGGAAGCGTGACCTGCATTTTCGCCCAGCGGCTGCGAGCGAAGCGATCATAGCCTCTACTTCATTGACACGATGCCAAAAGCGCGGTATACTCCCCGCGCGTTCCTATGCGACTAAAGAAACTCGAATTGCAAGGCTATAAATCGTTTGCCACCCGGACGGAATTCGTCTTTCCGTCGGGGATCACGGCGATCGTCGGGCCCAACGGCTCCGGCAAGTCGAACGTTGCCGACGCTGTGCGCTGGGCGTTGGGCGAGCAGAGCCTGCGCTCGATGCGCGGCAAGCGCACCACCGACCTGATCTTCTCGGGCAGCAAGCGGCGCGCCCGCGCGGGCATGGCCGAGGTCGTGCTGACGCTGGACAACAGCGCGGGGTTGCTGCCGGTCGAGTTTGTCGAGGTGAGCGTCGGCCGCCGCGCCTACCGCTCCGGAGAGACCGAGTACCTGCTCAACGGCGCGCGGGTGCGCCTGCGAGATGTCAGCCAACTGCTGGCCGAAAGCGGCCTCAGCGAGCGCACCTACGCCGTCATCGGGCAGGGGTTGATCGACACCGCCCTTTCCCTGCGCCCGCAGGAGCGGCGCGCGCTCTTCGAGGAAGCTGCCGGCATCGCCGTCTACCGCTCACAGCGCGAAGAGGCCGCCGGTCGATTGGAAGAGACGGCCCACAACCTGGAACGGGTGCGGGACATCCTCAGCGAGATCGCCCCGCGTTTGGAGCGCCTGCAGAAGCAGGTCGAGCAGTTCCACGAGTACGAACGCATCTCCGCCCACCTGCTGCGCCTGCAACGCGTCTGGTACGGCTACCACTGGGGTCAGGCGCAGGAGGCGCTGCACGCTGCCGACGAACGTGTGCGCGCATTGGAGGGCCGGCTGGCCGACCGTCGCAACGCGCTCGACATCGTCTCACGCGACCTGGCGAAGCTGCGCCAGCGTCAGACCGATCTGCGCACGGTCTTGCGCGACGCGTACCACCGCACGGCCGAGCTGCACGACCGTGCCGACGCCGCGCAGCGGGAGTTTGCCACGCTGACCGAGCGGGTGCGGCTTCAAACGGCGCAGCGCGAGGAGATGCTACAGGAGCTGGCCCCGCTGCAAGCGCAGGTCGACGCGCAGCGCGAACGCGTCCAGGCCGCCGAGGCGGAGCTGGCCGCCTCGCAGGCCAAGGCCCAGGTCCACGAGTCCCACCTGGCGGAGTTGGAGGAGACGCTGCGCGCGTTGCGCGCGCGGGCACAGGAGTGCGCCGCACGGCGCAAGCAGACGCGGCGCGAGATCGACGCGCTGCAGGCGCGCCGGGCGGAGCTGGAGAAGGCGGTCGCTGCGGCACAGGCCGCCCAGGTGCGCCTGGAGGCCGAGTACGAAGTGTTGGCGCGCCTGCGCGAAGAGACGGACGCCTTCCACCAGGGCGTGCGGTCGATCCTGGAGGCCGGGCTGGCGGGCGTGGTGGGCGTGGTGGGCGCGCTGCTGCGGGTGCCTGAAGCGTGGGAATTGGCGGTCGAGGCGGCGCTGGGCGAGCGGGTCCAGGCGTTGGTGGTGCAGGATTGGTCGGTCGTGGCGGCGGTGAAGGGCCGCCTGGCGCAGGACCAGCGCGCGGTGCTGTTGCCGCTGGCGACGCTGCGCCCTGCGGTGGGCGTGGCGGCACCCCTGCCCCCCGGTGTAACGCGCGCCGCCGACGTCGTGACCTGCGATGCGCCCTTCGAACCGGTGGCCGAGGCGTTGTTGGGCAGTACCTGGCTGGTGGAGGACCTGGCGGCGGCACGGGCGGCCCAGCCGCACCTGCCCCCGGGCGGGCGGTGCGTCACGCGGGCGGGCGAGGTCGCCGCGTCGGACGGGACGGTGGTCGTCGGGGTGCGGGGCGCGGGTGTGTTGGCCCAGGAGCGCACCTGGCGCGAGCTGCCCCGGCGGTTGGAGGCGGCCCGCCAGCGGCAGGCCGAGTCGGAGGGCGAACTCGCCCGCGCGGCGGAGCGCGCGGCGGCGCTCGCCGCGGCGTTGGAGACGGCGGAGCGCGAGTTCGAGGCGGCTAATCAGGCCGTCACTCAAGCGGAAGGTGGGCCGTTGGCCGAGGCGCGCACGCGCGTGGCGGTGGCCCGGCAGGCGCTGGACACCCAACGCGGGTTGCTGCGCCGGGAACGCGCCGACCTGGAGCGGGTCGAGGCGCAGATGCAGACGCGCCGGCAGCGCGTCGACGCGCTGGCGGGCGAACGCAAGTCGGCCGAACGACGCTTGGAACAGTTGCGCTACCAGACCGACCGCTTCGAGGCAGAGCTGGAGGAGGCGCGGGCGCACATCGGCCCGGCCGAGGAGCAATTATCCAGCCTGACCGAAGAACGGGAGCGCGCGGACAAGCAGGAGCGCCAGGCGCGTGACCGGGTGCGCGCGGTGGAGGACCAACTGGGCAAGGCGCGGCTGGGCGCGACGCGCCACCGCGATCGCCTGGTGCAGCTTCAAGAGCGCATCAAAGAGGACCTGGGACTGGTGGATTTGGAGGTCGTGACCGAGGACGTGTCGGCCCAGAGGCCGCTGCCGCTCCAGCAGTACGTCTCGCCTCTGCCGGTTGTGGAGCAGTTGCCGGAGGGGCTGGAGGAGGAGATCTATCACCTCAAGGCGCGCCTGCGCCAGATCGGCCCGATCAATCCCGGCGCGACTCAGGAGTACGAGGACACTCGGGAACGGCACGCCTTCCTGGCCGAGCAGGTGGCGGACCTGGAGGCGACGTCGGCGCAGTTGCGGGCGGTGATTGCCGAGTTGGACGCGATGATGGAGCTGGCGTTCAAGGAAACCTTCGAGGCGATTGCTGTGGCGTTCGAGGACATCTTCGCCCGGCTATTCAAGGGTGGGTCGGCCCGCCTGGAGCTGACCGATCCCGAGGACGTGATGGCGACGGGGGTAGACATCGTGGCGCGTCCGCCGGGAAAGCGGTTGCAGAGCCTGGCGCTGCTGTCGGGCGGGGAGCGGGCACTTTCGGCGGCGGCGCTCATCTTCGCCATCCTGCGCGTCCGGCCGACGCCGCTGTGCGTCTTGGACGAGGTGGACGCGATGTTGGACGAGACGAACGTGGCTCGCTTCCGGGAGATGTTGGCGGAGATGTCGGCGCAGACGCAGTTCATCATCATCACGCACAACCGGCACACGATCGAGGTGGCCGACATCGTGTATGGCATTTCGATGGGTGCGGATGGCGTGTCGCAGATGGTATCGCTGCGGGTGACGGAGGAGGAAGGGTAGCGTGGGACGTGTGGCGGTATTGACCACGGGGGGCACGCTGGCGATGGTCGGCGATCCCGGGATGGGGGGGGCCGTCCCGGCGCTCGGAGCGCAGGAACTGGCGGCGCTGCTGCCGCCCGGCGCGCCTGAGCTGGCGGTCGAGGAGGTGTGCAACCTTCCCAGCTCTCACTTCACCCTGGCGACGGAGTGGGCCATTCGGGAGCGGGTGGCGGCGTGGGCGGCGACACCCGGCGTCGACGGGGTGGTGGTGACGCACGGGACGGACACGCTGGAGGAAACGGCGTATCTGCTGGACCTGACGGTGGCGGGGGAGGCAGCGGTGGTAGTGACCGGCGCGATGCGCGCGGCGTCTGATCTCGGAGCCGATGGCCCGGCGAATGTGTGGGCGGCGGTGCGGGTGGCGGCCTCGCCGCGCGCGCGTGGGTTGGGCACGCTGGTGGTGCTGAACGAGGAGGTCCACGCGGCGCGTTACGTGACGAAGGTAGACACGCTCTCGCCGGCCACGTTCCAGTCGCTGGGGCGGGGGCCGCTGGGGCGCGTCGCCGGTGATGGCGTGCACATCGACTGGCGCGTGGAGCGCGAGGTGCTGCCGTGTGCCGGTCTGGAGGAGCGGGTGGCGCTGGTCAAACTGGGGGTGGGCATGCTCCCGCACCCGCTGGAGGATGCGCTGGCGCGCGGTGCGCGCGGCGTGGTGTTGGAGGGGATGGGCGGCGGGCGCATTCCCCCACACTGGCTGCCGGTCATCGAGGCGGCGCTGGCGGACGGCGTGGCGGTGATGATCGCCAGCCGTTGCCCGTCGGGGCGGGTGTGGGACACCTACGGCTACACCGGCGGATACCGCAGTTTGAAGGCATTGGGGTGCCTGTTTTCGGACGGGCTTAACGGCCAGAAGGCGCGCATTCGGCTGATGGTCGTGCTGGGGAAAGGAGAACGAAACTGGAACCGATAGAGCTGGCGCGTAAGATTGTAGATATACTTGAAGAGACCAAGGGTGAGGACATCCTGTTGCTGGACATCGCGGAGGTGACCGTGGCAGCGGATTACTTCATCCTGTGCAGTGGGACGAGCGAACGCCAATTGGACGCATTGCAGAACAACGTGCGCGAAGACGTCAAGAAGGCGGGAGGCGGCGTGCCGCTGCACATCGAAGGGACGTCGTCTTCTGGATGGATTCTCATGGACTACAACGCGGTGGTGGTGCACCTATTCGCCCCGGAGCTGCGGGCCTTCTACGATTTGGAGGACCTGTGGCGGGCCGGGCGTGTCGTCGTGCGTATTCAGTAGGGCGCGCGGTCGCGCCCTACTGATCTTCCCCAATCACCCGGCGCGGGCGTCCGGCAGCGCGCTGCGGTCCAACCATGCCCATTTCTTCCAATTGTTCCATCAACCGGGCGGCGCGCGGGTAGCCGATGCGCAGTTGGCGCTGAAGGTAAGACGCGGAGATGGTCTTGCGTTTCTGCACCAGCTCGATGGCCTGCTCCAGCAAGCCGCTTTCTTCGGGGTCCTCGTTGTCGATCTCTGCGGCCATGGCCCCGCCCATCATAGGCTCCCAGGGCGCTTCCGTCGTCCAGCGGGGCATCTGTTTCTTCCAGAAGCCGATGACCCGGTCGATTTCCGACTCGTTGACCAGGCAGCCTTGCACGCGGACGGGGTGGCCTGCGTCGGAGGCCAGGTAGAGCATATCGCCCTTGCCGAGCAGGCTTTCAGCGCCGGGCATGTCGAGGATGACGCGTGAGTCGGTCTGGCTGGCGGTGGCGAAGGAGATGCGGGCGGGGAAGTTGGCCTTGATCAGCCCGGTCACGACGTCTACGCTGGGGCGCTGCGTGGCGACGATGAGGTGGATGCCGGTGGCGCGGGCCATCTGGGCGATGCGGCAAATCGTGCGCTCGGTCTGGTCGGGGGCGAGCATCATCAAGTCGGCCAGTTCGTCGATGAAGACCACGATGCGGGGCAGGGGGGCGTCGTTCTTGTGCGCTTCGGTGCGCTGGTTGTAGTCGTCGATGTTGCGCGCTCCGATGGTGGCGAACTGTTTGTAGCGTTGGTCCATCTCGTGGGCCACCCAGCGCAGCACGCGCGTGACGCGCTCCAGTTCGTACTCGGGAGCCCCCAGCAAGTGGGGCAGCCCTTTGAAGCGCACCATCTCCACCATCTTGGGGTCGATCATCACCATCTGCAGCTCGTCGGGGCGGTTGGTCATGGCCAGGCAGGTGGCGATGGCTTTGATGCAGACCGACTTGCCCGAACCGGTGGTCCCGGCGATGAGCAGGTGGGGCATCAGGCTCAGGTCGGCGACGACGGGTTCCCCGGCGATGTCTTGGCCCAGGGCCAGGGCCAGCGGGGCTTTGGCGCGCTCGAACTCCTCGCTCTCCATCACGGAGCGGAGGCTGACGAGGGAGATTTCCTCGTTGGGCACTTCGATGCCGACGACGGAGCGTCCGGGGACGGGGGCCTCGATGCGTAGGGAGGGGGCGGCCAGGGCCAGGGCCAGGTCATCAGAGAGGGAGGCGATCTGGCTGACGCGCACCTTCTTGGCGCGGCTGCCGTGGTCGGTGTAGCCGGGGGCGACGCCGAACTGGGTCACGGTCGGCCCGCGGCGCACCTCGACGACCTGCACCGGCAGGGCGAATTGTGCGAGCGTCTCTACAATGATGCGGCTTTTCTCTCGAATTTCCTTATCGCTCAAGCCGGCCGGTTTGGTTTTTGCCAGCAGGTCGAGGGATGGCGTTTGGACATCTGCCGGGTTCTCCACGGCGATGGGCGCGGGCTGCGGAACGGGTTGGGGCTGCGGCTGCTGAGGCAAGAGTGGGAGCTGCGCGGGGGTGGGTTTAGCCGCTGGCGGCGGGGTTGGTTGGGGCGGAGGGGATTGTTTGGCCTGCGACTGCGGTTTAGCATGGCTGGGTGGTGAGGCGGCGCGTTGGGGGGCGGTGGGGGCCGGCCGGCGCGGGGCAGTCTGCGCCGGCCGGGTGTGGGCGGCCGGACGGGCCTCCGGACGCCGGCGCAGAGCGCCGAGCCACCGGCCGACGTCGTCCAGGGTCACGTCGAAGACGAGGTAGACGCCCAGGAGGAGCGCGACGGCGCAGATGACCCCGGTTGCCAGCGGCCCGACCGCCATACCGAGGGTATAGGCGATGGCCCAACCGACGGCTCCGCCGCCCCATTTGCTGTCCAGCAGGTTGGGATCGTTGCGCCCGGCGATCAGGTGCGTGAGCGCCAGCATGCTGAAGAAAATCAGCTCGATGCCCACGACGGGCCGCCAACGCCAGTCGATGGGCCGGTCCAGGTGGTGGAGCATGATGAGGGCGGCGGCCGCGCCGATCGCCGCGGTGACGGGGAACGCGCCCCAGCCGAAGGCGCGTTGCAGTGCTCTGACCCACGCGTCGAGCCACGCGCCCGAGGTGACGTCGATCAGCGTCGTGAACGTGAGCAGTGCCACGAGGCCGAGGATCAGCGCCAGCGTCTGCTGAACCAGCGGGCTGCCGGCCAGCGTCTTGAAGAAGGCGATGATCATGAGCCCGCGCTCCGAAAAGAGCGAGTCGTTGGTCTCTTTTTTCTTCGTCATAGGGCACGCTCGGACGAAACGGTGTGGCGCAGGGTAAGGCCCAACCGGCGCCGGTCGCTGTCCAGGTTGAGGATGCGGGCGTGGATAACGTCGCCCTCCTGGATCACGTTGCGCGGGTGGTCGAAGGTGCCATTGGACAGTTCCGAGATGTGGATCAGGCCTTCGACGCCCTCTTCGACCTGAGCGAAGGCTCCAAAATCGACCACGTTGGTGATAATGGCCTGGATGACCTGGCCGACCGCGTAGCGCTCATCGAGGGTCTCCCATGGGTCGCTTTGGGCGCGTTTGAGGCTCAATCCTACGCGCCCACGCTCGCGGTCGATATTCAGCACGTATACGTTCACCTCCTGCCCAGGGGTGAGTTGGTCGGAAGGGTGGTTGACGCGTCCCCAAGAGATTTCGGAGATGTGGATCAGCCCTTCGATGCCGCCCATGTCGACGAAAGCGCCGAATGAACAGAGGTTGGTGATTTTGCCGGTGACGATGTCGCCGGGGGTGAGCTGGTTGAGCTGCTCCTGGCGGTACTCTTCGGCAGAGCGGTCGGCTTTTTCGGAGAGGACGAGGCGGCTGCGTTCGGGGTCCACTTCGATGATCTTCAGGCGCAGCGTCTGCCCGATTTTCTGCTGCAACGCGTGTTCCCGCTCGCTCTCGTCGTGGAAGGGGGGCAGTCCCACCAGGTGGGAGGCGGGCACGAATCCTTGCTTCCCGTTCCAGTTGACCAGCAGACCGCCGCGGTTGTAGCCGACGACGAGCAGGTCGATCCATTCGCCGCTCAACATGGCGCAGTGGGCGACTTCCCAGCTACACCCGGCGGACGGGTCGGGTGGGGCACCGGTTTCACCCGCCGACAGCCCGAGTCCGCGCCAAATGGCCTCGGGCGGCAGAGCGGGGGCAGCGGTTCCGCCACTTTCGCCGCCTTCGATCAGCGCCTCCCAGTATTCCTCCTCGATGGGTGCATTTGGTGGTGAGAATGTGATCATCGGTTCCCTCCCAACATAAACAGTGCTGTTCCGAAAATAGGGGTTTTGCAGGGGCTCCGCCGCTGCACCCCGCCGGGGGAACGGGTAAACCGCAGGTTTACCTTCCGGTTCCCCCGGACTCCTTCCGCAAAAGGGTTTCGGTCAACGCCTCGGGCGGCCTTCACCCTCCCGCAGGTTCCAAACCTGCGGGAGGGTTGGCATTTTCTGCCCTTTGTGGTGACCCGCAGGGCCGTGGCGACGGTTTCATACATCGGCCCCGTTTTGTTGTTCCTGGCGTTCCATCTCGGCGAGGACGCGAGCGACTTCCTCGATGGCCAGCCGCTGTTTGCGGTACAGGTCAGACTCGCTCATGGCCAGGCGTATGGCGATGTCGCGCACCTTGTAGCCACGGATGAATTTCATATCCAGGATATTGTACAGCAGCCATTCGGCGGCGGTCATACTGCGGTTGCCGGTCGGGCGCAGCCGTTCGATAGCGCCCTGCAAGACGGCGCGTAGGGCGTTGACGGTGCTGCCGTGTTCTGCGGAGGCCTGTTCGACCAGACGCAGGTTGAGCAGCGGGCTGCTGGTCAGCTTGGGTCCGCCCCAGTAGTGGGAGAGCGCGTCGCGCACCCAGCGCGAGAAATCGGGGGCGTCCAGCATATTCGTCAGGTCGCGCAGGGCGGCGTCGCCCTCGTAGCGCAGGTAGCTGCGCCGGTGTTGGATGTCTTCGATCTGGGGCATCATGTGCTCGAGCGCGGCGAAGAGGCTCTGTTGGATGCGCTGGTCCTCCAGCGCGACCTCCGCCTGCGAGACGAGCTTGTGCAGCCCCTCTTCCTCGTCCTCCGAGAGATCGGGGAACGGCGTGCGTGCGGCGATTCCCAGTACCCCGATGACGTCGTCCGTGCCGGAGCAGAGGGGCACCAGCCAGTAGTTTTCCCAGACGAAGAAGTAGTCGTGTTGTTGGAGGTGGCGCGGCGGATTGCCTGCGACGATGCCGCGCAATGTGCCACGGGGCAGAAAGCCCGGATCGGATTCGAGCGAACCGCACACCGCTTCGAGGTGGGGTTGGTTGCCTTCGATGACGGCGACGAACGCAGTGGGGACGCGCAGCAAGTCGCAGACGGCCGTGAGCACGTTTTCCAGGAACTGGTGCAGGTCGGTGGTGGTCAGCAAGCGGTTGCTCAAATCCTGAATCCAGGCGATTTCCGTCTTGTCACGCCGGTAGAGGAGGCGGTCGATGAGCGGCTTGGCCAATTCGATGCCCAGTTGGACCAGCAGAATCGAAATGACGACGCCGAACAGGGTCAACCGCAGGGGGGGCAGTCCCAGGAAATTGTCGGATCGAGCGGCGAGGACGACCACCGCCACGACGACCGTGGCCTGGATCGGCCCGCGCAGGAGGTAGCGGACGAAGCGGTGTTTGACCACGCGGTCGGGCGTGAGCGCGCCGAAGAATGCGACGGTGTAGGCCAGGATGGAGAGCATCAGGCCGACGGCCAGGTTGCCGACGACGAGGAGGGCCCACAGGCCCGCGCCGGGGAACTCGTTGGGCCAGCCGGCGATCAGCAGGTAAGGGAAGACGCCTGCCGCGGGAGCGAGGAAGGAAAGGCTGAGGTAGGTCATACGGCGGCGCGAGGTAGAGGTCAAGCAGCGCCGGCGGGCGCGGTAGACGTTCAGGCTGCCCCACCCGACGGCCAGCGCAAAGTAGATGAGGAAGGGCCAGAAGTAGGGTCCCGTTTTGAGGTGGAAGGTGCCCGCTTCTCGAAAGCCATCATACACCAGCAGGTCGGTTGTCACAGCCAGCGCCAACGTCGCCGCGCTGAGGGCGTAGGCGACGTGGATCGCGCGGGAGCGGGTTTTGCTGCGGTCGTTGGTGGTGCCGAGCAGCGCGTCGGAGAATTGGAGGTACGCGGCCGGGGTGAACGCGATGCCGAGCCACTGGAAGCGCAGCCAGTGTGTTGCAACGTCAGGCTGCGCGCCCGCGATGATCAGGTCCGTGAAGTACACGATCAGCACGCAGGCGAGCATCGCGCAGAAAGCGCGGGCGACATCGCTGCGGAAGTTGTAGAGCAGGATGTATATCAACAGGGCGAAGGAAAGGATGACGATGGCGGAGGTAAGAACCGCATTGATTAATGAAAGTTGTCCCACCCAATCAACCGTTAATAACCAACTCATACCCAAAAACTTTGACTTCGGTGGCGGAGTGGCACGCTGCCACTGCGCACAGATTAGACTCAACGGACGGTTTGACCAAAGAGCAGCGCAATGTCTTGTGAGCGCCAGTACCAATCGTGATACCCGCAGAAGGTCAGCCCTTGCGAGCGGCAGAAGGAGATGCCGGGGAAATTGCTCGTCTGCACCTCGACGACCAGCCGGTGCAGGTGCTTCCGGCTCGCCCAGGCCGTGGCTTCGCTCAACAGCTTGCTGCCGATGCCCCGCCTTCTCCACGCCGGGTCCACGACGAGGTCTTGCACCCAGGCCAGGCCGTTGCCGGGAAGGGCGCGGGCTGTGACGTAGCCGAGGACGGCTCTATCTTGCCGGTTGATGAGGAACAGGTCGCAGTTGGCCCACCCGGCGGTCAACTCTTTGTCTTGACGCGGGTAACGCACCTTGACCGGACGGGGAAGGCAGATCGACTGGAAGGCGACGGTGATCGATCCTTCTTGTTCCTGTTCTTGCATCCGCCAGGCGCGATCTGTCGCTATCGAATGGTCCAGACTGGCGCACGTTTCCCAGTCTTCGGGGCGCGCTTTGCGAATTAGCACGGGTCTCTTTCTCCTGGGTCAGTTGACTCATTCTACCACCAGGAACCGGAAGGGGCAAGTGACGCAAGAAAGCCGGGGCCAAGACTGGCCCCGGCTGACGTTCGAGTGTGAGAGGATTACTTGCCGAACACGGCGTCGAGCGTTGCGTCGGGAACGTCCCACACCACATTGTGCGGCGGGAGTTTCTCGTACTTCATGAACTCGGGGATGCGGTCATCGGCCTTGGTGAGCCCGGCGGCCTCGTTGAAGGCCAGCTCCTTGTCCAGGATTTCCTTGCCGATGCGACCGACGTCGTCCATCGTCCACTCCACGCCCAGCAGGCCGGAGCACTCTTCCACCAGCCCCACGAAGCCCTCGGGGATGTCCAGGATGGGGAAGGCGATGAACAGGCAGTGACCTGAGGCGTCGATGAAGGCGGTGGCGTACTGGAAATTGCGCACCATATCTGCCTTGTCGATGTCGAACTGGTCGGCCTTGCCGGAGACGCCCAGGATTTCGGGAGCGATGGTATAGCCGGAAGTGTGGTCGGCGCCCATCGTGCTGATGGCGTAGGTCATGCCGATGCCCTTGATCGCGCGCGGTTCGTAGGCGGGCATACCCTGCCCC
>JAFGOJ010000252.1 GCA_016926575.1 Anaerolineae bacterium
CTGGAAGCAGAGTGGGAAGGCGTCGCCCAGAGTCGATTCTACGCCCAGTGGAACGAGACCGTGCCCCAGGCGCGGCAGTTCTCCAACTTGTTGGGCGAGATCGGCGCCGAACTGCGCCGCATCGCTCAGGTCTTCCGCGAAACCGACGCGCACGTGATCTAACATCGTCCTGCGTGACTGCCGGTTGTGTAGACGACACCGAAATATCCCATCATAGCAAAAAAGGAGAAAGACATGGTCGACATTCGTGTATCCCCAGAGCGTCTGCGAGAAGTTGCCGGTACGCTGGACGCCCAGCGCCAGGAAATCGTGAGCGCCTTGAGCCAAACCGTCACCACCGTGCAGAACCTGCAGGGTGAATGGAGCGGCATGGCCCAGGTCGACTACACCCAGATCTTCGACAACGAGGTGCCGCCGATGCGGGACCGCGTCGCCGAGATTCTGGAGAACCTGGCCAACGAGATGCGCCGTATTGCTCAGGTCTTCGAAGAGACCGACCAGGGCGTCGTCTAAACCGTATCGTTCATCCCATTGACGGCGGTGGCTTCCGGCTACCGCCGTCGTTTTATGTCGTGCCATCACCCGCCTCCTCCGGCCAACGCACCGGCGTCCACTGCCGGTTCAACCGCTCGACCCACGCTGCGATGGCCTCGGCTTCTCCGGGCGCTGCCACCTGGAGCAGCGTCTCGCGCCCGCTGCGCACGACGTAGCCGCGCCCTGGCGGCATCTGCCGGCCTTCCGCAGCCCGCACCCGCACTCCCAGCGGGTTCTGATCGCCGCTCTCCAACACGCGCAGGATGAACCCTGATCTCTCCGCCCGCAACTGCTTGACCAACAGGTCGCCGTACCCCACTCCCATATTCGGCAGCGGTCCGCTCAAAATGATGTGGAGCCCCACGTCAGCGCCGTGGCGCGCCAGGCGCACCAGTTCGGCCTGCACCTCCCGGTCGTTGGCGGCGGCGACTTCGTCGTAATCGTCGACGAACAAGACGATGCGCGGCGCGTCGGGCGGGGCAGCGGCCCCGCGCCGCGCCACCTCGCTTGCCAGGCGAGCCAGTCCCTCCCGGCAGAACGCGCTCGCGCTCTGCCAGTGCGCTACCACGTGTGGCATGCCCGACACGGCGTTCAGGCTGTCGCGCCGCCCGGAGACCAGCACGAACTGCACCTGCCGGGGCGCGTTGAACTCGGCCAGCGCCAACACCCAGCTCACGAGCAGCGTCGTTTTGCCACCGCGCGGCGTGCTGGCAACGATGAAGTGCGGGCCGTCGGCCAGCAAGTCGACCCACACCGGCTGCAAGCGCGCCGCATCGATGCCGATGGGCGCCCCCCAGTGCGGCCCGGAGACGGGCGCGGCCGGCGGGACGCGCCGCAGTACCTCCGACAGCGCCACCAGCGATCCGAGCGCCTCGACCGGTTCGGGTCGCTGCCCCTGCCAGGCAGCATTCATACCGGCGCCCACCCGGCGTACCTCGGCTATTTGCGCGCTCTCGTCCTGCTCGTGGCCCGGAGAAGCGGTCTGAAACGCCAGGGGCGGCCGCCCGTACCAGCCGCGCCCCAACGGGAGGCGCTGCTCCCGCCCTGCGCGCACCGCCGCTCCCAGCACGCTGCCGTAATCGTTGGGGTCGGCCAGGCGCAGCGCCATCCGGCGCGCGATCACGCTGCTCATGGTCACCGGCACGTCCCCGGCCCGGTCGCCGACCAGCACGACGTGGAACCCGTGTGGGCCGCCCTCCCGGATCAGCCGCGTCAGCCCGCCCATCTCGTCTTGAAACAGCGTGCGGAACGTCAGGAAGCCGTCGACGACCAACAGAATGGAAGGCAGGGCCAGGTCGGGCCGCTGCGCGCGCAGCGCTTCCAGTCCGTCTACCCCTGCCTCGGCGCACAACTGCTTCCGCGCGTCGAGTTCGTCGCGCAGGCGGCTGAGCAGGCGCGGGATGCGCTCGTCGTCCGTCGGTGAGAACACACCTCCCACGTGCGGCAGCACCTTGAAGACGTGCAGTGGCTGGCTGCCCAGCGCGAGCAAGTAGACGTGCAGCGCGTTTGGCGCGTGGGTGAGCGCCAGGCTCATGACGAGGGTGCGCACCCACATCCCCTTTCCGGCTCCCGGCGCACCGATGAGAATCACGTGCCCGTCCTGCTCGGCCAGATCGAGCCACAACGGCCCCTGCCACTGGCGCGCCGGGTCGTCCAACAGCCCCACCAGCGCCACCAGCGGCGCGCGTTCCGCAGGCCACCCCACGCCGTCCCATCCCTCACGGCCGGACTGTTCCAGCAGGGCGGGCAGCGCTACGTGATCGGGTAGCGGAGCGGGCCAGGGGCTGGGCAGCCGCGCGATGCCCATCTGCTGTGCGGCGCGACCCAGCTGCTCGCTCACGACCGCCAGATCGGTCTGGACTTCTGCCGCAGCCAGTTCTGTGGCCACTCCGTCTGCGAACAGGACGGTGGAATGTCCCCCCGGCAAGACGCGCGCGATGACGATGCCCCTTGCATCTACCGCCTGCGCACCACCGGAGGGGCGGTAGCGCCCGGCGACGCGCGCGACCTGGAACACCTCGAAGACGTCGTCGTTGCCTACCTGGAGGTAGCCCCGTCCGGGCACGCGGGGAAGCGCCGCCGCGTCGGGACGGCGCAGCATATCCATACTCTCCTGGCGTGATTCGACCCGCAGGCAGATACGGAAGCGGGCATTGGCCCAAATCTGTTGTTTGACCACCCCGGCCGGGCTCTGGGTCGCCAGGATCAGGTGCACGCCCAGGGAGCGGCCGATCCGCGCAATGCCGATCAGCCCTTCCATGAACTCTGGCATATCGTTGACCAGTTCGGCGAATTCGTCGACGATGACAACCAGGTGCGGGAGGGGCAGCTCGACCTGTCCGCGCCGGTACAACTGTTGGTAGGGCAGGATGTCGTTGACCCCGGCGGCCTCGAACAGCCGCTTGCGGCGATCCATCTCGGCGGTTAACGCCAGTAGCGCGCGCTCGGTCTCACCGCCGCTCAGATCGGTGACCATGCCCAGGACGTGTGGCAGGGCCGCCAGGCCGGAGAACGCCCCGCCGCCCTTGAAATCGACCAGCACGAAGCCGACGTCGTAGGGATGGTGCGTCAGGGCCAGGGCCACCACCAGGGTTTGCAACAGCTCGCTCTTGCCCGAGCCGGTCGTTCCGGCGACCAGGCCGTGGGGGCCGTGGCCGGTGTGTTTGAGGTCGAGCCAGAGGGGCTGCCCGCCGCGCCGCACGCCGATGGGCACACGCAGCGTCTGGTTGGGCGGGTGGGGGGACCAGGCACGGGGGATGTCGCAGGCGGCCACGTCGTCGATGTGCAGCAGGTCGAGCAGGCGTATCGTGGTCGGGAGCGCGTCGTCGGCGTGGGGGGAGTGGACGCGCAGCGGGGCCAGGCTGCGCGCCAGTGCCTCGCACAGGTCGGGGGTGGCCTCGTCGGGGCGGCAGGCGAGCGGCGTCGCGCCGGTTCCGGCCCGCGAGTAGAGCAGGTCACGCCCGGGCTGCACCTCGACGACGGCCTGGCAGCCCGAGGGCACGTCTGCCACCCGTTCGACCAGGAAGAGGGCGCTGGCGTTGAGGTGGCGTGCCGCCGGTGAGAGGAGGAGGTGGCACGCCGGGGCGTCGTGGGCGAGAGGTTCGTCGGCGAGCAGGGTCACCAGCCAGGGCCACTCGGGCGGCGCGCCGTCGTGTTGGAGGGCGCGCCGTTGATTTTGGCGGCGGTGGAGTTCTTCCAGCAGGTCCCTCAGCACGTCGGCGGCAGAAAGGGCGTCGAATGCCAATGTGCGGGCGTCGAGGACGTGCGTGTGCGGCAGCCAGCGCAGCCAGCGCCACTCCTGGGCGGAGGTGGGGCTGCACACGGCCAGCAGGTGGACGTCGGTGGGGGCGTGGTGGGCCGCCAGGTGGCAGAGCAGGGCGCGGGCCAGGCCGTCGCGCGCGGCGGGGGGGCCGGCGACTCCTAGCGCCCCGAGGCGCAGGTCGGCCGTCACCGGCACGTTGGGGACGCGCGCGTACTCGGTTTCCAGGGTATGGGCGGGATCAAGGCGCGGGTCGGGCATGGCCGGGTGCGGGGCAGAGACGGTCACGCTCGAAGGCAGGCTGCCGGTTCCCAGACGCAGGCACAGGAAGTCGCCGTCGGAGGGGCGGCGCGCCCACAGGCGGGGGTCGCGCCCGGCGGCGCGGGCCAGCAGGGTCGGCAGGTCGGGGTCGGTGGTGGTGCGGACACGCTGTTGTTCCTGGCGGGCGGCGTCCAATTCGGCCCGTTTGAGTTGCAGCGCGTCGGCGTAGGCGGCTTCGTCGCGGGCGGCGCGTTCGCGCGCGTGTTTGCGACGCGCCAACCGTCCGGCAATCGAGCCGGCCATCGAGAAGCCCGACATGGCCAACATCGGGAGCGCCAGCCGCCAGTCGCCGCGCAGCCCTCCGTAGACGCCGATCATAACGAAGAGGCCCGCCAGAGGCAGGAGCGCCTGGAGCCAGCCCATCATCGGAGCCGGCGCGATGGCTGGAGGCCCAGGCAGCTTGACTTCGCCCTCGGGGAGGGGTTCCTGGATGCGTGGCATGCGGTTGAAGCGCAGCGTGCCGTCGCCTGTGGCCGAGTCGGCAGGCGCGGCGGGATGCGCTTCGGAATGAGCAAGCGACGGACGATCCTGGCCCTGCATACTGCGATGATTGCTCCGATGTCGAGGCCCCAAGCTCGTCGAGGGAACAGAGGTGGTCTTGGAGCGTCACGATGTAGTGCGTCAGTGTGTTTATATTATACGGATTATCGTGGGAAATGCAAGGTGGGACAGTCATTAAAATTATTGACGTGCC
>JAFGOJ010000253.1 GCA_016926575.1 Anaerolineae bacterium
GGGCGGAGCCCCTGCAAAGTCCTGGTAACCGCTGGTCGGCGGGTAAGAAACCCGCCCTACATCGAGACGGTCTATTTTCGGAATAGCAGGATAAAAAACCTATGAGCGATAAAACCTTCTGCGTCAACCATCCCACCGTAGAAACCTACCTGCGCTGTAACCGCTGCGGCGATCCGATCTGCCCCAAGTGCGCGGTGCGCACCGAGGTGGGCTACCGCTGCCGCAACTGCATCAACCAGCAGCAGCGCGTCTTCTACACCGAATTTCGCCCCATCTACTACCTCCTCGCGACGGCAGTCGCCCTGCCGCTCAGCCTGATTGCCGGCGCCATCATCCCCAACGTGGGCTGGTTCGCCATTTTCCTCGGGCCACTCGCCGGCATGGGCATCGCCGAGGTAACTCGTTGGGCCATCGGCCGGCGGCGCGGACCCTACACCTGGCTGGTGGTCTGCGGCTGCATCGTTGTGGGTGCATTGCCCAATCTCGGGCTGCTCCTGATGTCCTCCGTAATATTCATCGGGGCGTTTGGTGCGTCCGAGCACACGACCCAGCTTGCCCTGGGCAGTGCAACCGTGCTCTTGTGGACGGCCGTCTACCTGGTCGGTGCAGTCGGCACCGCCTACGCCCGTCTGCGCACCTCAGGACGCCGCTAGGAGGTTGCCGTGCTGGTAGAACTCCACATCTTCGATTTCGCCATCGTCGATCAATTGCACGTAACTTTCGACGCTGGTTTCACCGCGTTTACCGGCGAGACCGGGGCAGGCAAGTCGATCATCATCGACGCCGTGGGGCTGATTTTGGGCGACCGGGCCGACTCGACCGTCGTGCGCGCCGGAGCCGAGCGCGCCCTGGTCGAGGCAACCTTCCGGCTGGGAGCGTCTCGCCAGGCCGCGCTGCGCCCGCTCCTCGATCAAGAAGGGCTGGAAGGAGACACCCCCGACATCTTGATGCTCTCCCGCGAAGTGCGCGCCGAAGGGCGCAGCATCTGCCGCGTCAACGGGCGGGCGGTCACCCTCACCCTCCTACGCGAGATCGCCGACGGCCTGGTCGACATCCACGGGCAGAGCGACCACCTCTCGCTGCTCCACACGCGCTCCCACCTCGGGCTGTTGGACCGCTACGCCGGTCTGGACGGCGTGCGCGCGCAGGTCGCCGACCTGGCGGCCCGTGTGCGCGCCGTGCGCCGCCAGCGCGCCGAATTGGAGCGCGACGAGCAAGCCCTCGCCCGGCGCATCGACCTGCTCCAGTACCAGATTGCCGAAATCGACGCCGCAGCGCTGGAACCGGGCGAAGAAACGACGCTGCTCGAAGAACGCGTGCGCCTAGCAAACGCCGAGCAGTTGGCCGAGCTCCTGAGCGAAGGCCTGCGCGCCATCGACGAGGGCAGCGACGAGAACCCCGCCGCGGTCGACCTCTTGGGAGCGACGGTGCGCGTGATGGAGGCGCTGGCGCGCATCGACGCCTCGCTGGAGCCACACCTGCGGGAAGCCGCAGACCTCACGTACCGCCTCCAGGACCTGGCCGCGGCCCTGCGCGACTACCAGGAGCAAATCGAGTACAATCCACGCCGCCTGGCTGTGGTGGAAGACCGCCTGGCGTTGATCCACCGCCTCAAGCGCAAGTACGGCGACGCCATCGAACAGATTCTGGCCTTCCGGCAGCGCGCGGCAGGCGAACTGGACACCATCACCCACAGCGAGGAGCGCATCGCCGAGCTGCACACCGAGGAAGAGCATCTATTGGCCGAACTGGGGCCGCTCTGCCTGGCCCTCTCCCAGAGCCGCCAGGCCGCCGCCCAGGCGCTCTCGCGCGCCATCGAAACGGAACTGCAAGACCTGCGTATGGAAGGCACGCGCTTCGGTGTGGATTTCGAATGGCGGGCCGACGCAGCGGGCGTGCCGCTGCCCCAGCCTGCGGCCGCCGGGACGTTCCAGGTCACCGGGGCCGCCTCCGACCTGCCCCCCACTTCCGACTCCCCCGACCGGCTGGCCTTCGACGCCGGCGGCATCGACCGGGTCGAATTTCTGGTCTCGCCCAACCCCGGCGAGCCGCTGAAACCGCTGGCGAAGATCGCCTCTGGCGGCGAGACCTCGCGGTTGATGCTGGCCTTGAAGACAGTGCTCTCGCGCGCCGACGAGACGCCCACGTTGATCTTCGACGAGATCGACCAGGGCATCGGCGGGCGGGTCGGCACGACGGTGGGCGAGAAGCTGTGGGGCCTGACCGTCCGCCACACCGACAGCGTCATCCCGCACCAGGTCTTGTGCGTCACCCACCTGCCGCAGTTGGCGGCCTTCGGCGACCGGCACTTCAAGGTGCAGAAGGACGTCGTCGAGGGACGCACACTCACGCACGTCGCGCCGCTGGAAGGGCCGGCGCGCGTAGAGGAGTTGGCGCTGATGTTGGGCGGCAGCGGCGCGGCGGTGCAGCGCAGCGCGGAAGAAATCCTGGAACAGGTGGCGCAGCGCAAACAGGTGTCGGGCATCCCGTGATTCCACACTCGCTCTCCCTGACGAACTTTATGTGCTACCGGCGGGCGACGGTCGACTTCGCCGGCATCCACGTGGCCTGCCTGAGCGGCGAAAACGGCGCGGGCAAGTCGGCCCTGCTCGACGCGATGACCTGGGCCGTGTGGGGTAAGGCCCGTGCCCGCCGCGACGACGAGTTGATCCGCCTCGGCGAGGACGAAATGGCAGTCGATTTCGTCTTCGGCCTGGGCGACGAGCGCTACCGGGTCGTGCGCACGCGCAAGGCGGGCAAGCGCGGCCAATCGCAGCTCGACATTCAGATTCGGGACGGCGAGCGCTGGCGCTCCATCGCCGAAAGCACGATCCGCGACACGCAGCTCAAGATCGAGCGCGCGCTGCGTCTGGACTACGACACGTTCATCAACTCGGCCTTCCTGCGCCAGGGGCAGGCGGACGAGTTCACCGTCAAAACGCCCGCCGAGCGCAAGCGCGTGCTGGGCAACATTCTGGGCCTGGACGTCTGGGAAAGCTACGAGGAGCACGTCAAAGGGGCGCTGCGCACCGTCCAGGACGAAATCCGGGCCCTGGACCTGCGGCTGGCAGAGATCGAAGAAGAATTGGCCCGCCGGCCGGACTACGAGGCGCAGGTGGCGCAGGCGCAGGCGGA
>JAFGOJ010000254.1 GCA_016926575.1 Anaerolineae bacterium
AACCCCGGGCGATTGCCTTGCATTCGCGTGTGCGGCTTGTCTGGGCGCTCTAAGGCGTTTTCGCGTTTCTACCGCTTCGAAATCCCGCGCGCCTTCCCCATCTGGCTCCTGCTCCACGCCGTAGGTGACGCGCTGCTCGCGTTTGCGCGGGGCGATCTGACCCCGCCGGCCGGTGGGTTGGCCGCGGTCCAGATCGCAGACGTGGGATTGGCCGCAGTTGGGTTGATGCTACTCGTCAAAGGGAGGCTGTAATGCGCGTTTTCATCACCGGACACAAGGGGCAGCTCGGACGAGCGCTCTACGCGGCCCTGGACGGCCACACGCTGGCGGGCGGCGACCTGCCGGAGTTCGACGTTGCCGACCACGCCGCTGCCGGCGCGGCGATCGCGGCGTTCCGGCCCGACGTGGTCATCCACGCCGCCGCGTGGACCGACGTGGACGGCTGTGCCCGCGACCCCGAGCGGGCCTACCGGGTCAACGCCATCGGCACACAGAACGTCGCGCTGGCCTGCGCCGCCTGCGGCGCGGCGCTGGCCCACGTCAGCACGAACGAGGTCTTCGACGGGCGCGCCACCGAGCCGTACCGCGAGTGGGACGCGCCAAATCCGATCAACCCCTACGCCCGCTCGAAAGTCGCCGCCGAGTGGTTCGTGCGCCACTTGCTGACCCGCTTCTACATCGCCCGCACCGCCTGGCTGTACGCCCCCGGCGGGCGCAACTTCCCCCACCGCATCGTCGAACTGGCCGACGAACGCGGGGCACTGCGCGTCGTGACCGACGAGGTGGGCAACCCCACCTACGCGCCCGACCTGGCCCAGGCCCTCGCTGCACTCGTCCAGACCGGCGCTTACGGCGTCTACCACCTCACCAATGCCGGCTACTGCTCACGTCATGCCTTCGCCGTGGAGATATTGCGCCTCACCGGGCGCACACACGTGCCCGTCGAACCCATCACGTCCGACGCCTTCCAGCGCGCCTCTACCCCGCCGCCCTTCGCGCCGCTGGCGAACATCGCCGCCGCGGCCCACGGCATCACCCTGCGCCCGTGGCAAGATGCGCTCGCGGAGTTCCTCGAAGCTCGATGACAACCGGCGCGATCTGCTCTGTCGTCATCCCCAACTGGAACGGCGCAGTCCATCTGCCCACCTGCCTGGACAGCTTGCGCCGGCAGACGCTGCGCGCCTTCGAGGTGATCCTCGTCGACAACCACTCTGCCGATGACTCGCTGGACCTGTTGGCGCGCGAGTATCCCGATGTGCAGGTGATCGCGTTGGACGAGAATCGCGGCTTCGCCGGGGCGTGCAACGTGGGGATGGCGGCCGCGCGTGGGACATTCGTCCTCCTGCTGAACAACGACACCGAGGCCGACCCCCATTGGTTGGAAGAGGTCGTCGCGGCGTTCGAGCGCCACCCCGAAGCTGGACTGGTCGCCTCCAAGATGCTGCTCTTCGACCGGCGCGACACGTTCCACACCGCCGGGGATTTCTACCGCGTGAACGGCATTCCCGGAAACCGGGGCGTGTGGCAGAAAGATACGGGCCAGTACGACCGCGAGGAACCGGTCTTCAGCGCCTGTGGGGGGAGTGCAGCCTATCGCAAGGCCACGCTGGAGCAGGTGGGGGTGTTGGACGAAGACTTTTTCTTCTCCTGCGAAGACGTCGATTTGGCCTGGCGGGCACAGTTGAGCGGCTGGCAGTGCATCTACGCCCCGCGCGCGGTGGTCTACCACAAACTGAGCGCCACCGGCGGCGGAACCACCGCCAGTTTCCACGATGGGCGCAATTTTATCTACCTTCTGGCCAAGGATTATCCGGGCGATTTGTGGCGGCGTCACTGGAGCGCCATCCTGCGCGCGCAACTGCGCATCACTTGGGACGCCGTGCGCGCCTGGCGTGGCGCTGCCGCACGCGCCCGTCTGCGCGGCCAATGGGCCGGGTTATTGGGCGTTCCCCGTATGCTGCGCAAGCGGCGCGTCGTCCAGAGCCGGCGCACCGTCGACCGGGCCTACCTGGAGCGCGTGCTGTCTCAGGTTGACGAAAGGCTGTGAAGGGGGTATCATTGACGTCACGATAGAAAATATGAAAGACCATACCGATTCGAATCCTTTGCTGACGATCGTCATCCCCGCGTACAACGAGGCCCAGCGGCTGCCGGTGACGCTGCCCAGGGTGCTCGCCTTCGCCGAAACGCGCGCGTATCCGGTCGACGTCATCGTCGTCGACAATGCCAGCACCGACCGGACCGCCGACGTGGTGCGTGACATGCTCCCCGCGCATCCCGCCCTATCCTTGCTCCACCAACCGATTCAGGGCAAAGGTGCTGCCGTGCGCCTGGGGATGCTGGAAGGCGCTGGCGCGTACCTGTTCATCTGTGATGCCGACCTGGCGATGCCGATCGAAGAGGTAGAGAAGTTCATCCCCCCCCGCCTTGCCGATTACGACGTAGCTATTGCCTCCCGCGAAGCCCCTGGCGCGATCCGGTACAACGAACCCTGGTACCGCCACCTGATGGGGCGCGTCTTCAACTTCATCGTCCGTATTCTGGCCGTTCCCGGCATCCAGGATACCCAGTGCGGTTTCAAGTGTTTCCGCCGCGAGGTGGCACGCGACATCTTCGCCACTCAAACGATCGATGGATGGGCGTTCGACGTGGAGGTGCTCCACATCGCTTCTCGACGTGGTTACCGCATCGTGGAGGTGCCGATCAACTGGTATTACGGCGCGGGAAGCCGGGTCAGCCCGATCAAGGACTCGATCCGCATGGTGGGGGAAGTGCTGCGCATCCGCCGGGCCGGGCGCGCCGGGCACTACGACCAGCCGCCCCGTGTTGAGCCGTGACGCCGGTGACGGTACCTGACTTGAGCGAAGAGCGTGCGCTGCTCGGCGCTGGCTACACGCACGTCGCCGGAATCGACGAGGTGGGGCGCGGAGCCTGGGCCGGTCCTGTCTGCGCGGCGGCGGTGGTGCTCCCGTTGCATCGAGCGGACCTGGAAGCCCGCCTGACCGGCGTGCGTGATTCGAAGCTGTGCTCCCCCGTACAGCGCGAGGCGCTGTGGGGTGTCATCCGGGGCGTGGCGGTGGGGATTGGGGTGGGTTGGGCCACCCCCGCCGAAGTGGACGCGTTGGGCATCGCCCCTGCCACGCGCCGGGCCATGGAGCGCGCCGTCGCAGAGCTTCCGCTGGCCGTCGACGCGCTGCTCCTGGATTACGTGCGCCTGCCGGGTGTGGCCCTGCCCCAGCGGGCTTTCCCCAAAGCGGACGTGCGCTGTTTGAGTGTTGCGGCGGCCAGCATCATCGCCAAGGTGGAGCGAGACCGCTTGATGGCTGCATTGGACGTGGAGGTTCCCGGCTACGCCTTCGCCCGTCACAAGGGGTATGGGACGCAATTGCACCGCCAGGCCCTGGAGCGGTTGGGGCCGTCGCGCGTTCATCGCATGAGTTGGAAACCGCTGCAAGAAACGAAGTGGACCGTCTCATGAGCGAGTCGTTGCACGTATGTTTGAATGCGCTGTTGCTCTCTGGGGCAGAGAGCTACCGTAGTGCCGGGGTACACCACTACGTCGCCCATCTGTTGCGCTACCTGCCGGGCGCGGGCTGCCGGCTGACGGCGCTGCTGGGGCCGGATAGCCCTGCCCCAGGCGACGGCTACACCGTCCGGCGCGCCCGCTGGCCCACTGCGCGGCCAGCGGTGCGGGTGGCATGGGAGCAGATTGCTCTGCCGGGCGCGGTGCGGCGCACCGGCGTGGATCTGCTCCACGCGCCGGCCTTCGTCGCCCCGCTGCTCACGTCCATCCCTACCGTCGTCACCATCCACGATCTGAGCTTCCTGCGCTTCCCGCACCTCTTCCGCCCGGCCAACCGGCTCTACCTGAGCGCGCTGACGAAGGCGTCGGCGCGCCGGGCGCGGCGCGTGATCGCGGTCTCCTCTCACGCTGCCGAAGAGGCCGTGCGGCTGTTGGGCGTGTCTCGGGAGCGCGTCGACGTGGTCTACCACGGTGTAGACTCCGACTTTCGCCCGCTGCCGCCGGAAACGGTAGCCGCCTTCCGCGCGCAACGGCAGTTGCCGGAGCGATTTGTGCTGTTCGTGGGCACGCTCGAGCCGCGTAAGAACGTGGTGCGGCTGGTCGAGGCGTTCCAGCGCCTGTCCGACGACGGCCTGCGGCTGGTGCTCGCCGGTGGGCGCGGCTGGTACGACGATGCCATCTTTGAGCGGGTGGCGGCGCTGGGGATGCAGGAGCGGGTCATTTTCCCCGGCTACGTGCCGGTGGAGGAGTTGCCCCTGTGGTACAACGCGGCGACGGTTTTCGCCTACCCGTCGCTCTACGAGGGGTTCGGCATGCCGGTGACGGAAGCGGCGGCCTGCGGCACGCCTGTGCTCACGTCCAACACCTCCTCGCTGCCGGAGGCGGCCGGTGACGGGGCCGTGCTGGTCGACCCGACCGACGTCGACGCGCTGGCGGATGGCTTGCACCGGCTGTCGACGGATGCGTCTCTGCGAGAGGACATGCGCCGGCGCGGCCTGGCCCACGCCCGTACGCTTACGTGGGAGCAGACCGCTGCGCGCACGCTGAGCGTGTACCAACGTGCGGTATTCGGAAACGGTCAAGACTATGGCCCATAACGGTCGTCGTGTGCCCTGGTGGGGCGTTGCTTTGGACGTCGCCGTCATCGTGGCCAGCTTTATCGCGGGCTATTGGATGCGGTATGACGTGCGCTGGTTCCTGGACGTGGCCTACGACGCGCCGCTTTCGGCCTACATTCCCTTCATGGCCGTCTACGTCATCTTGCTGCCGGTGTTGTTCGTCGTCGACGGAGTGTACCGCCACTGGCGCAAGGGCTCGTGGATGGAGCAGATGTACGGCATCTTCAACGCGACGATGAAGATGACTGTGTTGATGCTGGCGGGCAATTTCATCTTTCCCCCTCGCTTTTACTCGCGGGTGTTGATCATCGAGGTGGGTGTCATCACTTTCGTCCTGATGGGGTTGATGCGGGCCGTCCAGGGCTTCGTCGCCGCGCGCCTGCGCAAAAGAGGCATCGGCGTCAGCCGGGTGATCATCGTCGGGGCGGGGGAGATTGGGCGGACGGTGATGCGCGTGATCGTGGCGCAGCCGGAGATCGGCTACCGGGTGGTGGGCTTCGTCGACGACGACCCGGAGAAGGGTCACACGGACATCGGCCCCTTCAAGGCGTTGGGGCCGCTGAGCAACCTGCCCACGGCCATCGAGGCAGAGCAAGCCGACGAGGTGTTCGTCACCCTGCCGTGGATGTACCATCGCAAGATTATGGGCATCGTGCGCGAGTGTGAGCGGCGCAAGGTGCGCGCGTCGATCATCCCCGACCTGTTCCAGATGAGCCTGAGCAAGGTCGACGTCGAGGACCTGGGCGGCGTGCCGCTGATCGGTGTGCGCGACGTCTCCATCAGCCGCGGCGCGTTGGTGCTCAAGCGGGCGATGGACGTGCTCGGCTCTGTCATCTGCCTGGTGTTCGGCGCGCCGATCCTGGCTATCATTGCCATCGCCATCCGGCTGGACAGCCCTGGGCCGGCCCTTTTCACCCAGGAGCGGGTGGGCCTGTACGGGCGGCCGTTCAGGATGTACAAATTCCGCTCGATGAAGGAAGGGGCGGAGGAAGAGGTGGCGGCGCTGGCCGCCTTCAACGAGGCGGACGGGCCGCTGTTCAAGATTCGGGACGACCCGCGTTTGACCCGCGTGGGGCGTTTGTTGCGCCGCAGCAGCCTGGACGAACTGCCGCAGTTGGTGAACGTGTTGCGCGGCACGATGAGCCTGGTGGGGCCGCGGCCGCCGCTCGCGTCTGAGGTGGAGAAGTACCAGGAGTGGCACAAGAAGCGCCTGGAAGCGCCGCCGGGGATGACGGGATTGCCGCAGGTGAGCGGGCGCAGCCATCTTTCTTTTGACGAAATGGTACTACTTGATATATACTATATCGAGAACTGGTCGCCATGGTTGGACTTCAAGATCATGGCGCGCACTGTGCCCAAGGTGCTGTTTGGGGAAGGGGCGTATTAGGTACATCGGCGATGAGCTCGAACGTGATGCTCGAAACAGTCTCTCACCGCACCATCCTGGTGCCGCTGGACGGGTCGCGGCTGGCCGAGTGCGTCCTGCCGCACGTGCGCAGCCTGATCCGCCCGGGCACCACGCGGCTCCACCTCTGCTCGGTGCTGACGACGGGGCTGGGCGACCGCACCGTGGCGCTGATGACGACCTACCCCCCGGGGATGCAGCTTTCGGCCACGGCGCTCGCCCGCGCCGAACTGCAATTGGAGGTCTACCTGCGCGAGGTTGCGGCGCATCTGCGTGAGCGCGGCGCGTCGGTTCAGCATCACATCCGACGCGGCAACCCCGCCGAAGAGGTGCTGAACTATGCCTACGAGATCCAGGCCGACTTGATCGTGATGAGCACGCACGGGTACTCGGGGGCCAGCCGGTGGGTGTATGGGAGCGTGGCCAGCCGGGTGCTGCGCGGCGCACCCTGCCCGGTGCTTCTGATTCGTCCCGGAGAGGCGGACTTTTTGCAATGACTCGTAACTGCTCAGGCTGTGCGCCTGGCAGTTACCCGCCTGGCGCGTCGAAGGGAGATGATGGGGGTTTTGCGGGCGGCTTCGCCGCCCGCAAAACCCCCACCTCCCCTTTTCGCGGCGGGAAAGGCAACTGCGAAGCGTAAGCTGAGCAGTTACAATAACTCGACCAATTTTAGATGGAGGTTAGATCCAGTATGAATATCGGAATTCCCAAAGAAAGGCGAGACCTGGAGATGCGGGTCGGGCTGACGCCCTACGGCGTGAGCCTGCTGTCGCGCTCCGGGCACGTGTGTTACGTGGAACAGGGGGCCGGTGAGGAGGCGGGCTTCAGCGACTACGATTACGAACGCAGCGGTGCGCGAATCGTCTACTCCTCGGAAGAAGCCTACCGGCGCGCCGACATGATCCTCAAAGCGGTCCGCCCGACGCAGGAGGAGCTGAAGTGGTTGCACGAAGGGCAGATCCTGTGTGGGTTCTTGCACCTCGCTGCGGCGCGCAAGGAGACCATCGATCTCTTGTTGGAGCGGCGCATCACGGCCATCGCCTACGATACGGTTCAGGAGGACGATGGCACGCTGCCCATCTTGCGCACGATGAGCGAGGTAGCCGGGCGCATGGCCCCGCAGTTGGCGGCGACCTACTTGCAGAGCAACTGGGGCGGGCGTGGGGTGCTGCTGAGCGGCGTGCCCGGCGTCCCACCGGCGCGGGTGGCCGTCATCGGGGCGGGCGTGTTGGGCACCAACGCGGCGCGGGCGTTCCTGGGCCTGGGTGCGGATGTCTACGTGCTCGACAAGGACATGCAGAAGCTCTACGAGATCGACGAGCGGTTCGAGGGGCGCATCTCCACGATGGTGGCGTACGACTTCAACATCGCCCGTGTGGCCCGCTTCGTCGAGGTGCTGGTGGGCGCTGTGCTGGTCACCGGCGCGCGCGCGCCGATCCTGGTCACGCGCCAGATGGTCAAGAATATGAAGAAGGGTGCGATCATCATGGACTTCAGCATCGATCAAGGCGGCTGTGTCGAAACCAGCCGGCCCACGACGCTGCGGGACCCGGTCTTCGTTCAGGAAGGCGTGATCCACTTCTGCGTCCCCAACGCCCCGGGCGTTCTACCGCGCACGTCGACCCACGCGTTCAACAACGCGGCCTGGCCCTACATCCGCCACATCGCCGAAGCGGGGCTCGAACAGGCCCTGGTGGATATGTCGGCTCTGGCGCGCGGGGTTGTCTTGCGCAACGGGCAAATCATCAACGACGTCTTGAATGCCGCATACGAATCACGCGTGTAGGAGCGAACGATGGCTTATTCCTGGGCAAAAATCTACGAAAGCAAAGTGACTACCGCCGACGTGGCGGTGCAGCATATCAAATCGGGCGACCGCATTTTCCTGACCGGCAACTGTAGCGTCCCCAAGGTGCTCATGGAGGCACTGGTGCGGCGCGCGCCGGAACTGGAGAACGTGGAGATCTGCCACGCGCTGACCATCGGTTCCAGCGACTACGTCGCGCCGGAGATGGAGGGGCACATCCGCGCCAACTCGCTCTTCATCGGCCCCAACGTGCGCCAGGCCGTGCAGCAGGGACGGGCCGACTTCACCCCCGTCTTGCTCTCCGAGTTCACCCTGCTCTTCAGCCAGGGTTACCTGCCGCTGGACGTGGCCTTCGTTCACGTCTCCCCGCCGGACGAGCACGGCTTCTGCTCCTACGGTATCGAGACCGGGCTGACCAAGACCCCGGCCGAGGCGGCCAAGCTGATTATCGCCGAGGTCAACCCCAACATGCCGCGCTGCCACGGCGACAGTTTCATCCACGTCAGCCGGATCGATCACATCGTGCCGGTCAATTACGAACTGATGGAACTGGCGATGTCGGAAGGCGGCGACGTCAATCTTCACACCCGTATCGCCGAGAAGATCGCCGACCTGATCCCCGACGGCGCGACGATGCAGATGGGCATCGGCGGCATCCCCGACGCGGTGCTCCAGTTCCTCTATCACAAGAAGGACCTGGGCGTGCATACCGAGTTGTTCTCCGACAGCGTCATCGACCTGGTCGAAGCGGGCGTGGTGACCAACGCGCGCAAGACGCTGCACCCGGGCAAGATCACCGCCGGCTTCGTGCTGGGGACGAAGCGGCTGTACGAGTGGGCCGACGACAACCCGATCATCGAACTGCGCCGTACCGAGTACGTCAACGACCCGTTCGTGATTGCTCAGAACGAGCGGCAGGTGGCGATCAACTCTGCCATCGAGGTCGATCTGACCGGGCAAGTGTGTGCCGACTCGATCGGCACCAAGCTGTACAGTGGCGTTGGCGGGCAGTTGGACTTCGTCTACGGCGCATCGCGCTCGAAGGGCGGCGTACCGATCATCGCCCTGCCCAGCAGCGCCAAAGGCGAGCGGTTCAGCCGCATCGTGTCGATGCTCAAGCCCGGTGCAGGCGTCGTGACAACGCGCTACCACGTCCACTACGTGGTGACGGAGTACGGCGTGGCCGAAATGTACGGCAAGACGATCCGCCAGCGCGCACTGGCCTTGATCAACATCGCCCATCCCGCCTTCCGGGACGAGTTGACCCGGCAGGCGAAGGAGTTGAACTACATCTAGCTCCCAGTACCGTCGATGCGGTTGAAATGATCCGAGGTGCGCTCAGCGCGCCTCGGATTTTTTTTGGGGGGGATTCACCTCGGAAAACGGCGTCTACAACCGTTTGTTATTGTGAGGCGTTGTAACTGCTCAGCTTACGCTTCGCAGTTGCCTTTTCCGCCGCGAAAAGGGGGAGTGGGGGTTTTG
>JAFGOJ010000255.1 GCA_016926575.1 Anaerolineae bacterium
AGTTGCCTTTCCCGCCGCGAAAAGGGGGAGTGGGGGTTTTGCGGGCGGCGAAGCCGCCCGCAAAACCCCCACCTTCTCCCTTCGACGTGCCAGGCGGGTAACTGCTAGGCGCACAGCCTGAGCAGTTACGAAGCAGGAACACAAATTGTTGAGGAGAATGAAATGAAGATACCGATTTCGTGGTTGAAGGACTACGTCGAGATTGCAGTGTCCATCCCCGAGCTGGCCAATCGCCTGACGCTGGCCGGGCTCGAGGTGGAAACGGTTGAGTATATCGGGTTGCCGGGGGCGGAGCTGCCCTGGGACCCGGAAAAGATCGTCGTCGGCGAGGTGGTGGCCGTCCACGCGCACCCCGACGCCGACCGGCTGGTGCTGGCCGAGGTGAATTACGGCGGGCCGGAGACCGAGACGGTGGTCTCGGGGCCGCCCAGTCTCCAGCCCTTGAAGGGCCAGAAGGACCTGCACCTCAAGGTGGCTTTCGCGATGGAAGGCGTCAGCCTCTACGACGGACACGCCGAGGGCCGGGTCATCCGCAAGCTGAAGAAGGGCAAGATTCGCGGCATCGAGTCGCGAGCCATGGTCTGTTCCGAAAAGGAGCTCGGCCTCTCCGACCTGCACGAGGACATCATCTACCTGCCCGATGACGCGCCGGTCGGCACGCCACTGGTCGATTATCTGGGCGACGCCGTGCTCGAATTCGACATCAAGGGGCCGTTCGGCCACCTGGAGGCCGTCTTTGGCGTCGCCCGCGAGGTTGCCGCGCTGCTCGACGTACCGCTCAAGCGGGACGTGGTCGATGTACTGGCGTGCCACCCGGCGAAGCTGACCTCCACGCCCGACTTCTTGACCCTGGAGATCGCCGATCCCGACCTTTGCCCGCGCTACTCGGCGGCCCTCATCCAGGGGGTCGAGGTCAAACCCTCGCCCCTGTGGATGCAACTGCGCTTGAAGCGCGCCGGCATGCGCCCGATCAACAACATCGTCGACATCACCAACTACGTGATGCTCGAACTGGGCCAGCCGCTGCACGCCTTCGACTACCACGTGCTGCGCTCCAAACCCGGCGAGGAGCGCCCCGCGATCGTCGTCCGCCGCGCCGCAGCGGGCGAGCAGATGCGCACGCTGGATGGGGAACTGCGCACGTTCGACGGCGAGATGCTGCTGATTACCGATGGCGGCGGCCCGGTCGCCATCGCCGGTGTGATGGGCGGCCTCGATAGCGAGGTCACTCCCGCCACCGTCGACGTGCTGCTCGAATCGGCCAACTTCCACTTCCTCAACGTGCGCCGCACGTCGCGCCTGCTCAACCTGATGACCGACGCCAGCCAGCGCTTCGGGCGGCGGGTCGACCCCGACCTGGCCGTCAAGGCCTCCGCGCGCGCCGCCTGGTTGATGGCGGAACTGGCCGGCGGCACGGTTGTGCCGCTGATCGGCGATCTCTACCCCGGCCGTCAGCCCCGCCCGACCATCACCTTCGATCCCGCCGATACCCGGCGCATCCTGGGCATCGACGTGCCACGGGAAGAGGTTGTGCGCATCCTCACCTCCCTCGAATTCGAGGTCGAGGAGACCGGAGACGGCACGCTCCACGTCACCGTCCCCAACCACCGTCAAGATGCCACCTTGCCGGTCGACCTGGTCGAAGAGGTGGGCCGCATCTGGGGATATGACGCCTTCCCCAAGACGTTGTTGCGGGACGAACTGCCGCCCCAACGCACGAACGTGCGCCTGAAGGGCGTCGAGCGCGTGCGCGACCTGATGGCCGGCTGCGGCCTGGACGAGGTGATCACCTACTCGATGGTCGACGTGGAGGATGAGGGCAGCCTGTGGGCGCAGAGCGCGCCCGCCGCGCCTGCCGCTCACCTGCGAATCATCAACCCGCTCTCGGCCGAACGGGCCTACTTGCGCCAGACGCTGCTGCCGGCGCTACTGCGCACCGCTCAGGAGAACCTGCGCTTCCTGGACCGTGTGCCTGTCTTCGAGGTCGGCTCGATCTACTTGCCGGCTGAAGGGCAAACGCTGCCCAGCGAACCGCTACGTCTGGGAGCGGTGATGACCGGCCCGCGCGAGGGGCGGTCGTGGTTGAAGGGGCAGGATCGCGCATTCGTTGATTTCTATGACCTCAAGGGGGTTGTGGAGGCGCTGATGGAGGGCATGGGGCTGGACGTGACGTACGTGCCGGGCGACCATCCCGCCTTCCACCCGGGGCGCTGCGCCCAGGTGCGCGTCGGCGAGACGGCCATCGGCACACTGGGGGAGATCCATCCCGTCGTGCGGGAAGCCTTCGACCTGCCGGACCAGCCGGTGTGTGCCCTGGAGTTCGATCTGGACCAGATACTCGCGCTGTGGAACACCGACAAAACGCTCGCGCCCATCTCGTCTCACCCGCCGGTCTACGAGGACCTGGCGCTGATCGTCGACGAGGACGTATCGGCGGTGGGGGTGCGCGACATGATCCAGCAGACGGGCGCACCGTTGGTGCGCTCGGTGCTCCTGTTCGACGTCTACCGGGGAGAGCAGGTCGGCGCGGCGAAGAAGAGCCTGGCCTACCGCCTGACCTACCAGGCCGACGACCGCACACTGACCGATCAGGAGGTGTCCAAGCTGCGCGGGAAGATCGTCCGCCGCCTGGAGCGCGAGGTGGGAGCAGTATTGCGGGGGTAATTCGAAGCAGCGACCCCGATGGGATCACCAACGAGAGGCGAAAATGTAGGGCGGCTTTCCAAAGCCGCCGCGCCCGCTCGGCGCGGGTCCGTGACCCGGCGGGAGCATATTGTGGTGGTAGGCGCGCGATTGAATCGCGCGCCTACCACCACAGGAACGAGCTCTATTTTCGGAGCAGTCGCCACGGCCCTGCGGGCCACCACAAAGGGCAGAAAATGCCCACCCTCCCGCAGGTTCGGAACCTGCGGGAGGGTGAAGGCCGCCTGAGGCGTTGACCCAGGCCCATTTGCGGAAGGGGTCCGGGGAAACCGCAGGTTTCCCCGG
>JAFGOJ010000026.1 GCA_016926575.1 Anaerolineae bacterium
ATCAGCGACACCGGCATCGGCATCGACCCGGCGCACCACGAGTTGATCTTCGAGAAATTCTACCAGACCGGGGAGGTTTCGCTGCACTCTTCGGGGCGCACCAAGTTCAAGGGCGGCGGGCCGGGCCTGGGGCTATCGATTGTCAAGGGCATCGTACAGGCGCACGGCGGTCGCATCTGGGTGGAGAGCGAAGGGTGCGACGACGTCGCCTGCCCGGGCAGTCATTTCCACGTGCTGTTTCCCATCGATGAATCCCAATCGGTTTGAGGCGATGGAACCATTCCTCGAACTGTACCGCCGGGGCGCGAGGGCGTATGGCGGCACAGCCTGAACGCGGCGCGCCTCCCTCAGAGGACGTCGAGGCGGGGCGCGACCTGCGGAACGTCCTTTTCGTGGGTTCCCTCACGACGCTCGTTTTCGGAGCGATGATCGTCGCGTCGGAATCGGGCACCGGTGCGCTTCAGATCCCTACGTTAGAAAATTCGATTGCGGCCCTGTTGGCGGCGCTGGTGATGGGGGCGGGCCTGCTGGCGCTGAAATTGCGGCTGTCGGTGCGCGGGATTGCGTGGGGGTGTTTGCTGGCCTACACGCTGATTGTCTCGTACGCCATCCACTACACCGGCGGGCCGCAGACGCCGGTCCCTTCGCTGTACCTGGTCATCGTCGTGGCGGCGTCGTTTCTCCTGGGGCGGCGCGACGCGACGTTGATTGCAGTGCTGGGCGCGGCGTGTTACGGGCTGGTGCTTTTGCTCGAATACACCGGCGCGCTGTCGATGGTGATGATCTGGCGCTACGATTTCTTCCCCCACGAACGGGGCGAGTTGCTGCTGATCAACTGGATCGCAGTCGCTTTCCCCACGATCTTGACGGCCCAATTGACCGGCGTGCTTTCGGAACGGCTGCAGCGTACCAACGTCCATCTGCGGGAGTCCGAACGGTTGCGCGAACGGCTGACGCGCATGGTCGTCCACGACTTGCGCAGCCCATTGACGGCGCTGATCGGCGGGCTGGAGATTCTGCACGTCATGCTGGCCAAAGAGATGAGCGCGGACCAATTGAGGGTGTTGGAAGGCGCGCGGCGCAGCGGGCGTTCTCTGACCGGGCTGGTCGAAGAGATGTTGGAGGTCGGCCGCATGGAAGCCGGGGAGATGGAACTGAAGCACGAGGCGGTCGATTTCGACCGGCTGCTGGTCGAGAGCTTCAAGATGGTCGAGCTGTCGGCGGTGGAGGAGGGGCTGAAGATCGAAGCGGAGCTAAACGAACCGATCGGTACGGTGTTTTGCAACCGGCGTCTGATCCGCCGCGTGCTGGCCAATCTGCTCAACAATGCCATCAAGTACACATCGACCGGTGGGACGGTCACGCTCTCTGCGCGCAAGTTGGGGAAGGACGCGGTGCTGGTGAAGGTGGCCGATACCGGCGTGGGGATTCCGCCGCAGTATCACCAGCGCGTCTTCGAGACGCTGGGGCAAGCCGATCAGGGGCGGCGGGGCACCGGGCTGGGTCTGCCGTTCTGCAAGATGACCGTCGAAGCGCACGGCGGTGAGATTTGGATCGAAAGCCAAGACGAAGAGGGGTGCGCGTTTTATTTCACGCTGCCAGTGTCGGCTTTCTGATGTATGGAAAATTTGCACATTCTTCAACAAGTGATGAGCGCTGCTTCCTCTACCCTCGACTTCGACGAGGTGTTGGAGCGCACGTGCGTCATTCTGCGTGAGATGATCACGGTCGATTTCTTGGGCTTCGCGCTGCCTGTGGGCCGCGAAGAAGTGCTGCGCTTCCACCCTGCCCGCATTGGCGGGCCGCCTCCTTCCACCGATCTGTCCATTCCTCTACAAAACAGCCTGTGCGGGCGTGTCTTGCGCACGGGGGAATTTGTCGTCATCGGAGACGCGCACGAAATGATCGACGATTTTCTGGCCATGCCCGATGCGCGCTCTGCGCTTGCGGTGCCGTTCAGCGCCGGGGGCGAGGTGATCGGCGTCATCGCCGTCGAGAGCTATCGCCCCAACGCGTTCGACGCGGCAGACCTGGCATTCTACACGGCGATTGCGGGACGTTTAGGCGCGGCGCTGGAGAACGCGCGCCTCTATATGACCGCGCGTGCCCGAGCGAAGGAAATGAGCCGGCTCAACGAGATCGGGCGCGCGCTGACCTCGTCGCTCGACCTCTCCACGGTGCTTCGCGCCGCTATGAGTCAGATCCAACGCCTCTTTCTGGCGGAAAGCGTGCTCTTGTTCCAGCTCGACGCGCAGACCGGCGCGCTGCGCGTTCTGCGAGCGATGGAGGGGAACGAACCGGTTGAGACTGATAGGCATCTGCCGCCGGGTGCGGGGGTGGCCGGGTGGGCGTCGACGCACGGGCAGCCCGTGTTGGTGCAGGACGCGCAAGCGGACCCACGTTTCTCGGAGCAGGAAGACCGTTGCCCGGACGGCCCGACGCGCGCGCTGATGGCCGTGCCGCTGGTGACGTCGGAGCGCGCCATTGGCGTCATCGAAGTAGGCAGCGGGGAAGCCGGCATCTACACGCGGCGCGAGATGAATACGCTGCAGGCGCTTGCCGCGACGCTGGCGGTTGCGCTGGACAACGCCTATCTGTACGAGCAGATGAAGGCATTGCTCCAGGAACGGGAGCGCGCGCAGGCCCAGCTCATCCAGGCGGAGAAGATGGCAGCTCTGGGGCGACTGGCCGCGTCGGTGGCGCACGAGATCAACAATCCGCTCCAGGCGGCCATTGGCTGCATGGGATTGGCGCTGGAGACGTTGGACTACCAGGAGGAGGCGGAGGAGTACCTCCGGGTTGCCCGCGACGAGGTACGGCGCGCAGCGCGCACCGTGTCGCAGATGCGGGACCTGGCGCGCCCGCAGCCTGTCGAGCGGGAACCGGTCGATGTCAACGCCCTGTTGGAACGTGCGGTGCAGTTGATCCAGAAACAGTGTCTGGATGGCGGTATAGCCGTGAGGTGGGAGCCGGCAACCGACCTGCCTCAGGTATTTGTGGTGAGTGACCAGATTCAGCAGGTGTTCCTGAATTTGGTACTCAATGCCGTCGAGGCAATGCCCGATGGGGGGGAATTGCGCGTGACGGCCCGCCGGGTCGAACGCCCCACCGGAGTGCAAATCCGGTTCACCGACACCGGCGTGGGAATCGAGGCCGACGTGCTGCCGCACATCTTCGAACCGTTCTACAGCACGAAAGCGAGCGGGACAGGGTTAGGGTTGGCGACCAGCTACAGCATTATCGAAAGCCATAGCGGTTACCTCAGCGTGGAAAGCGTCAAAGGGAACGGGAGCACGTTCGAGGTGTGGTTGCCCGTGTCAGATGGGGGTGAGTGAGGAGAGGGCGATGGTCGAACGGGCGCGCACATTGGTCGTAGACGACGAGAAGGGGATTCGTTTCTTTCTCGAAAAAACGCTGCAGAAGGCCGGCTACGACGTGGCGACGGCGGCCAGCGGCGAAGAGGCGCTGGCGTTGATCCGAGAGACCGCCTTCGCATTGGTGATTCTGGATCTCAAACTGGGGGGGCGCGTGGACGGTCTGCGCGTGTTGGAGGCGGTCAAGTGGCTGTGGCCGCAGACGGTTGTCGTCATCCTCACGGCACACGGCACGCTCGATTCAGCCCTGACGGCGATTCGCGAGGGGGTCGACGGCTATCTGCTCAAGCCCGTCGAACCGGACGAGTTGCGGCGTGTCGTGCGAGAGGCTTTAGCGCGTCGGGAACGGATGGCACGGGTCGATGCGCAGCAGGGTGAGGGGCTGTTGCAGCGTGGGCCGCTGACGGTCGACCTGAAGAAGCACCTGGTCAGCGTAGACGGCATAGCGGTCGATCTGACCCCCAGGGAGTTCAGGCTGCTCGTGTGTTTGATGGAGGATGCACGCCGGGTCGTTTCTGCCCGTGAACTGGTGCGCGTCGTCAGAGAATACGAGTGTGAGGACGAGCGAGAGGCGCGCGACATCATCAAGTGGTACGTTCATCGTTTACGACAAAAGGTAGAGCCCGATCCTTCTGCGCCGCAGTTTATACTGACCGTGCGGGGCGTCGGGTACACATTCAGCGATTGAAACCGTCCAACCAAACTCCAACCATTTTCCACCCAAACCCAGCCGCAGGCCCAACCGAAGTCATCGGTTGGGCCTGCGGTTTTCGTTCTATAATAGTAACTGCTCAGGCTGTGTGCCTGGTAGTTAACCACTTGGCGCGTCGAAGGGAGAAAATGGGGGTTTTGCGGGCGGCGAAGCCGCCCGCAAAACCCCCACTCCCCCTTTCGCGGCGAACGGCAGGGGCTTTTCTCGCAATCAATTCGGCGTAGCATTTAAGGAGAACGGGTATGGGTCTCAACAGGCGTGAAGAAAGAGGGCAAGCCATCGTCATTCTGGCGATAGCGATGGTGGTGTTGTTGGTGGCGGCGGGTATGGCGATTGACGGTGGGGTGGCTCATTTGAACCGCCGGCGGGCGCAGAACGCGGCAGACGCGGGGGCGTTGGCCGGGGCGCGCGTGCTTTCGTCTTCTATCTGCGATTCTGCGACGTCCAGCGCGACGGACACGGCGGTCTATGCCGCGGTTTGGGACTACGCGCGGCGCAACGGCGTGACAGATGCGAACAACTTCGAAGCGACCTACGTGCGATTTGCAAACAACGTCATCACGCCTTTCGATCCCCCGGCCGTCGTCGGTAATGGGAGCGTGCCGAGCGGCGCGACAGGGGTGGCGGTCACCACGACGCTGACCCAATCGACCTATTTCATGGGGTTGGTCGGCCAGAACGAAACGAACACCGGTGCCAGTGCCACTGCGGTTACCGGGCCGCCGCTGTTGATGGGGGGCTTGCGGCCGTTTGGGGTGTCGTTGGAAGTGATGAGTGCCCTCGACGTGGGGGATTGCTTTACATCGGATTTCAAGAACTGCGGCAATGCCAATCAAGGGCCGTGTTACATCTTGGACGATGATGGAAACAGAATGTCACAACACCGGGGCTGGCTGAATTTGAATCACGTCTGGAACGCGGGGGAAGCTGATGAGGGATACCCGCGCGCCAGCGGAGGTTCGGGCAGTGCCAACGACCTGAAGACGTGGATGGAAGAGGGTTGGGGCGGCACGCTCTACGCCGACTGTTTCTGGAGCACGGGGTGCCACTGGGGCGACTTCATCCACGCCAAGCCCGGCACAAATTCGTCCGCCATTGGGGCAACCCCCATCGACGAGCTCTTTTTCATCCCCATTTTCGACGCCGTCCCGGAGTACGAAACGATTCCCGCCCCGAAGGCCGGCGCTGTGGCGCAGGGCGGGAACTACTACTACCACATCGTCGGCTTCACCGGGGTGATCGTGCCATCGAGCCACGATGTCAGCCAGGGGGGCGGCACCATCCGCACCTGCATCCAGCAGGTGATTTGGGGCCAGGGGCAGCCCAGCCCGAACAGCGGCTACGGCGGGGGGGCTTGTGCGTCGCATGTGATGGTCGTCACCCTCTGGGAATAGTGGATAACCGCGCCTGCCTGCGGTTTTCTCCTCACTGGTTCGTCGCGGTCCTCGCCCAGGGCCGCGACGAACGTTTTTTCTCGAAAGGGCGTTTTGTCATTTTTGATCTTTGTGGTATACTATGCGGTGTGCGCCCGTACCTCAACGGATAGAGGAGCGGTCTACGAAACCGAATGTTGTGGGTTCGAATCCCGCCGGGCGCGCCAGAAAGAATCGGGGTAGCCGTTACGGCTACCCCGATTGTCGTCAGCCATAATGATCGCGGGTTACCGACCCGCCGCTTTCATTTCACGGCCTTCAAAAACGCGGCGATGCGCTGCGCCACCTCGGCCGGACGCTCCAACGCCAGCATGTGTCCCGCGCCGGGCAGAACCTCGAAGCGTGCATCGGGGATGGCCTGTGCCAGGCTCTGGCCGAACTTGGCCGGGGCCATCTTGTCCTCCGAGCCGGCGAGCACCAGCGCCGGCGCGCCAATGCCGGCGACCCGCTCGCGCACGTCGAACAGGTTGCATGCCACGAAGTCGCCCAACAGCACCTCCGGGCGGGTCTCCATCATCACCTCGACGCCGCGCGCGACGACGTCCGGGCCGGTCCCGGGCCCCCAGGCCCACTCGGCGATCAGCCTGACCGCGCCCTCGACGTCGTGCGTGACGCGCTCCAGGAGCACGTCGGAGACCTTCAGCCGCGCGCCCGTGCCCAGCAGCACCAGGCCCGCCACGCGCTCGGGCGCGTCCAGGGCGACGGTTTGGGCGATGGCCCCGCCCATCGAGTGGCCCACCAGCACCGCGCGCTCCACTCCGACCGCGTTCAGGAAGGCGACGACGTCGGCGGCGTAATCGGCGACGCGCTGCCGGCCCGCACCCGCCGAGCGGCCGTGCCCCGGCAGGTCGATGGCGTAGACCGCGACCCCCTCCAGCGCGCGCAGTGCCGGCGGCCAGGTCAGGTGGCTGCCCCCGGCTCCGTGTATCAGCACGACGGCCGGCCCGATGCCGTGCCGGGCGTAGAAAAGCGTCTCTCCGGCCAGTGACACGCCGGGCATCTTACTCTCCCCCCTCGACGAAGACGGTCACGGTTTCCGATTCGGTGTGATTGCCGGCGGCGTCGTACACTACCGCGCGGAAGCGTTGCTGCCCCAGCCCGGCGATGGGCCAGTTGACATTGTACGGCAGCACACTGCGCACGGCGAACGGCTCCGGTTCGTTGTTGCGGAAGAACTCCACCCGGCCGATGGAATAGTTGTCAAAGACGTCGGCGTTGATGTTGACCCATTCGTCCTGCCCGTAGACGTAGGCGCTGTTGTTGACCGGATAGGAGAGGTCGATCTCCGGCGGCTCGCTGTCGACCGTCACCTGCACCGTAACCTGGCGCACGCCCTGGTTGTGGTCGACGACGGAGAGCTGGAGGCTGTACAGACCGTCCAGCCCGGTCAGGTCCCAGTATTCCAGCAGGTTATTGTCCACCTGATTGCCGTGGTCGGGACCGATTTGCAGCCATTGGGTGGGGTTCAGCCCCTCGCCGAAGGAGAGGCGGTAGAAGTTGAAATCCCCGCCGCGGGCGTTGCCGGTCACCGTGATCACCCCTCCCGCGACGTAGGAGTAGGGGGCCGGGTAGATGATGGAGACTTCGGCATTGGTCGTGCCGGGGCCGTAGATGGTGTCGTACTCGGTGGGCGGGGTGGGTGGGCGCCGATCCTCGGGCAGGCTAGCGAGCCAATCCCCCGCTTCCGCCGGGTAGACGTGGTAGACGCGCTCTTCGCACAGTTCCGGCGGCGTGAAGACGGTGCACAGCAGGCCCGTCTCCCGGTTGACGCGGAAGACCTGGTGGACGGTGCACGATTCGGTCGGTTCGGTGCCGGGGATGAAGAGTTCGTTGACGGTGGGGCAGTGTTCGGTGGGCAGGTGCCCGGAGATGGCGCAGACGGCCCGTTCGGTCAGCCCATCGGGGCGGGTGAAGGGAACCACCTCCTCGTTCCGCAGGGCGTACTCCATCACGGCGTGCCAGATGGGGGCTGCGCCCTTGGAACCGGGGACGTTGTCCATCTCGCTGTTGTCGGAGTTGCCGACCCAGACGCCGGTCACGATTTGCGGCGTGTAGCCGAGGGTCCAGCCATCCCGGTAGTCGTTGGTGGAGCCGGTCTTGGCGGCGGCGGGGCGGTCGTTGGCGAGCTCCAGCGGGTTGGGCGTGCCGAAGGCGGCCCAGCGAGCCTGCCGGTCGGAAAGGATGCTGGTCATCAAGTAGGCCAGTTGGGGACTGAGCACCTCGCGGCGCTCGGGTTCATCGTATTCGTAGATGACGTTGCCGTTTCGGTCTTCCACGCGCAGGATCACGACGGGGTCCAGCGTGCGGTAGCCGGGGCGGATTTCTTCGACGGGGATAGGCTGCCCGATCATCGTGCCGGTGTTGGCGAAGACGCTGTACGCGTAAACCATGTCGAGCAGGTGCACCTCGCCGCCGCCCAGGGTGAGGCTGAGACCGTAATAATCCAGGCCGCGGTCGAGGGTGTTGATGCCCATACGGTGGGCGGTGCGGATGGTGCTGTCGACGCCGGCGAGTTGGAGGGCCGCCACGGCGGGGATGTTGCGAGAGCGGGCCAGGGCCAGGCGCAATCGCTCGGGGCCGTGGTACTCGCGGTCGTAGTTCTCCGGCACGTAGGGCGGCATACCGGGCTGCTCGAAAGCGGTGCGCACGTCCCAGAACAGGTAGGCTGGGCTGTACCCCTGGGAAAGGAGCGTGACGTAGGTGAAGGGTTTGAAGGAAGATCCGGGTTGGCGTAGCCCCAGGGCGACGTTGAAGCGCCCATCGATCTCCTCGTTCCAATAATCGAGGCTACCGACCATGGCCAGAAGTTCGCCGGTTCCGGGCCGCATGACAACGACGGAGGCATTGGTGACGTCGTGGTCAACGCCCACGTCGCGGGCGTTGAGCGCGGGCAGGAACTGGGCCGCCTCACAGCCCGCTGCCAGTGCCTCGTCGAGCACGGTTTGCTCGTCCACTCCAGAGAGGCGGCGGACGTGTGCCTGGGCGGCGCACTGGGCCTGCTGGTTCAGGTCGTAATCGAGGGTCGTGTAGACGCGCAGCCCGCCGCGGTGGACCAGGTCCATTCCGAACATTTCTTCCAGTTGATTGACCACGTAGACGGAGAAGTGGGGGGCCAGCAGGTCGAATTGTGCGGTGGCGGAGGCCAGGTTCCAGGGGTCGTACTTGGCGCGCTCGGCTTCCTCAGCCGTGACGCAGCCGTACTCGACCATCGAGTTGAGCACCAGGTGCTGGCGTTCGCGGGCGGCGAGCGGGTTGTCGAAGGGGTTCATCCACGGATACTGGGGGATCGCGGCCAACGTCGACGCTTCGGTCAGGTTCAGTTCGCTGGCGGATTTGCCGAAGTAGATCTGGGCCGCTGACTCGATGCCGTAGGCCAGGCCGCCGTAGGAGTTGGTGTTCAGGTACCACTCCAAAATCTGCTCTTTGCTGTAGCGGCGGGTGATCTCGAAGGCCAGGATCATCTCGCGGAACTTGCGCTCGTAGTCCGCAAAATCTGCCCCCTCTGCGCTGACGATGCGGTCTTCGGGGTCGATCAGGGCATTCTTGATCAACTGCTGGGTGATGGAGGAGCCACCCTGGATTTGCTGACCGCGCAGGTTGGAGATGAAGGCGCGGGCGATACCCTGTGGGTTGACGCCGGGGTTTTCCCAGAACGTGCGGTCTTCGATGGCGACCGTGGCGCAGATCAGATCCTCAGGCATCTCCTCCAGGGGTACCCAGATTCGGTCACCGGCGTTGGGGTCGATCACCTCCCATAGCAGCACCTGACCGGTGCGGTCGTAGATGTGGGTGGTCTCGAAATCCTGCTCGACGAACTCGATCTGCTCGGGGTCGGGCAGGTCGCTGGCGTAGTAGGAGTAGACGCCCACGACGCTGCCAACGGCACCGGAGAAGAGGAGTACCTGCGATAGGATGACAGCCGCCAGCAGGATGCCGGCGACGCGCAGCGCGAGCGCCGGCCCGGTGCGGGCTTCGACGCGCCGACGCTGGCGTTTCTGCAACGTGATGAAACGAACGATCCAGGTTGGTGTCAAGGCAACCTCCCGGTGTGAATTAAACGTATTGTGTGGGTGATAGTAACAGAAAGTGGGAGAGTTGGCAAGTGAGGCGAGTTGCGAATTAGGAATTGCGAGTTAAGGGGCATCTCCTAATTCGCAATTCCTAATTCGCCATTCGCTATTCGTTCCAGTACCAGGAAGTGAGAGAGCCCGAGCGCGCGCAGGGGGGTGTGTTCGAGGACGTAGGTGGTGGCGCGCAGGAGGCGGGCCAAAAGGGGCGAGCGGGCGGCCAGTTTGTCGTAGCCGGGGTAGATACGGGTGTGGTGGAGGATGCGCACGGGCTGGTCGGCGAAGAGCCGGCGCAAGCCGCGGGCGGTGTAGGCGCGCACGTGCGGCACGAACCGGTCGCGCAGGGGGGCGGGCAGGTAGTTGACCAGGGGCACGTTGCCGAAGTGGTACGAACCGCGCCAGTAACAGCCGTGGGTCTCGAAGGGGTAGAGCCGGTTGGGGACGAAGATCACCAGGTGACCCCCCGGGCGGGTCACGCGGACCATTTCCGCTGCGGCCAGGCGGTCGTCGGCGACGTGCTCGAGCACCTCGTGGGAGAAGACCAGGTCGAAGCTGGCATCTTCGAAGGGCAGGTGCTCGCCGACGGCCTGGGCCAGCCCGCTGGCGCGGTCACGCGCCTCGCGCGCGCGTTCGCCCTCCACCTCCACCCCGGCGACGAACGCCGCGCTGTGCTGAAAGGCGGCGGTATATAGCCCCATCCCACACCCCACGTCGAGCACGCGCAGGCCGGCGGGGTCGGCCCAGCGGCGCACCATCTGGAAGCGCCGTTCCTGCCCGGCGCGCCAGACGTAGGAGGGACAGCCGCGCACTGCCCGAACGTCGTCCATCACGCCTTTACACCCTGGTGGAGCGTGACCGTGCCGAAGGAGAAGGTGCGGTAGGTGACGTCGCGCAGCCCGACGCGGCGCATCGCCTCTGCCAGTTCCTCTGGCGACATGAACCCCTTCACCGAGCGGGGCAGGTACTGGTAGGCGTCCCGGTGGCCGGTGAGGAGCCACCCGGCCAGCGGCGCGAAGCCGAAGAAATAGAGGGAGAACAGCGGCTTGAAGAGCGGGTTGGTGGGCCAGCTCATCTCCAGGCACAGGACGCGCCCGCCGGGGCGCGCTACGCGCGTCTGTTCGGCCAGGGTGGCGGCTACGTCGACGACGTTGCGCAGCATGAAGCCGTTGACCACCACGTCGAAGGTGTGATCGGGGAAGGGCAGGCTGAGCGCGTCTCCCTCGGCCCAGTCGATGGCGGGCTGGTCGGTGCTGGCCTGCGCCACGCGCACCATCGCGGCGGCGAAGTCGATGCCGACGACGCGCGCGCCCGGTGAGCGACGGGCGATGGCGCGCGCCAGCGCCCCGGCCCCGGTCGCTACGTCCAGCGCCCGGCCGCCCGGTGGCAGTTGGGCCTGCCGGGCGACGATCCGCCGCCACAAACCGACCTGCCCCATCGACATGACGATGTTGACCAGCTCGTAGCGCGGTGCCAGGCGGCGGAAGAGGTCTTGGGTGAACGCACGTTTTTCAGAAGCGTTAGTAAAAAATTTCATGGGTCTCAATTTTTAGCCGCGAATTCACATGAATTTTCACGAATGATATGATGGCTCTTCTGCAAAAAGGCCATTTTCACCGCAAAGACGCTAAGGACGCAAAGAAGTTTGATCGTAACTGCTCATGCTATCACGCCTGGTGCAGTCGCCCGGCGACTGAAGTCGCGGGCTACGGCTACAAAGCCCGCCTGCGCGGGCTAAAGGAAGTCGGCGCAGGCCGACTTCGCAGCCGTTGGCGCGGTTTCAACCGCCAGCCAGCGCTGGGCTGAGCAGTTACGTTTGATCAAAGATTTTCTTAGCGTTCTTTGCGCCTTTGCGGTAGATTTCCGCTTTTTTCAGTAAAGCCAAAGACTGATTATCCCCTGCACGACGTATCCCAGCGTCAGCAGGAGGCCGGTGAGGAGGTGGGTGCGGATGGTCAGCACGTTCGCCGGGACCAGTTCCTGCGGGTGGTCGTAGTGCACGCGGGCGACGCGGTAGGCCTTCAGCGCCAACGGCGCGGTCAGCAGTCCCAAGAGCGCCCAGGGGCTGACCCCGACGAAGAGGACGCCGAGGAGGATGGAGAGGTAGACCGCCGCCAGCAGCAGGCCAAAGGCCAGAGCGCCGTTCTTGCGCCCCATCCGCACGACCAGGTGGCGCTTGCCCACCTGCGCGTCGGCGGGCATGTCCTGGAACTCGTTGATCCACAGGATCAGCGCGACGAGCAAGCCCACCGGCAGCGCCGCAATCGCCGGTTCCCAGGCCATGTGCTGCGTCTGGACGTAGTAGGCGCCCAGCACCGTCAGTGGGCCCAGGCACAGGCCCACGCCCAGCTCGCCGATGCCGGTGCGCACCAGGCGCAGCGGCGGCGCGGTGTAGAAGTAGCCGAAGAAGACGCCGATCAGCCCCAGCCACAACACGCCCAACCCGCGCGTGAACGTGAGGAACAGGCCGATCAAGCTGGCCGCGACGAAGAAGGCGATGCCCTGCCACAGCATCTCTTTCGGCGTGACCAACCCCATCTGGATCACGCGGCTGCCGCCGGTGAAGGGGTTGATGAACTCTTTGTTGACCTCGTCGGAGCCCCACGTGTGGTCGAAGTAGTCGTTGGTCATATTGGTGCCGGCGTTGATGAAGATTGTGCCGAGCATAGTGAGCAGGAAGACCCACAGGTTGAACGCGCCCGTGCGCGCCCAGGCCAGCGCCGTGCCGAGCAACACCGGCACGACGTCGACGGTGAAGAACGGCGCGCGCATTTTAATGGCCCACAGTGGCGGCATCTTGGCCGCCGGATTCTCAGAAGCCATACGAACCTCCAAATAACGTAATGGGGGGAACTGCTCGCTCTGGTCATTGCGAGCGGCCCGAAGGGGCCGCGAAGCAATCTCCTGATCGCGTTTTGGGGATTGCTTCGGGCGCTAACGCGCCCTCGCAATGACCCGCCGGCGGGAAGGCTGAGCAGTTACATAGGGCGAATCATAAATGAAAAATGAGGAAATGACAAATGACAGTAACTGCTCAGCTACGCTTCGCAGTCATCTCACTTCGCCGCTAAAGAGGGGGAGTGGGGGTTTTGCGGGCGGCGAAGCCGCCCGCA
>JAFGOJ010000256.1 GCA_016926575.1 Anaerolineae bacterium
CGTCGGTCAACGCGCCGGTGCGGTCGCCCTCGTCGGTCCAGGCCGCCACGTTCACCCCGCCGGCGCCTATGCCCGTGGCAGAGATGACCACCCGCCCGCCGAGGTTGACCGTGCGGTCGGCCGTGGAGCGCAGGGAGAGGATGCCCAGGCCCAGCGAGTTTCTCACGACCAGCGGGAAGCCGTTGTCCGGCGGCGGCAGCAGGCCGGTGACTGGATCGACCCACAACCAGAAGCGGTAGGGGCCCGGGGGGGTGTGCAGGGTGAAGGTTCCATCGGGCAATACCACGTCGCCGAAGCAGTGGCCCTCGTCGGTACACAGCGCCACCCAGGTCGAATCGGCCGGCGGCGGCGCGTTGGTTGGATCCCACACCGTCCCGGTGACGGTGTAGAACGTGGCGCGGGTGACGGTGAAGACGAGGTACTGCTGCTCGCTCATCTCGTCGAGGGCAAAGGTGACGATCTGCTCGGCGCTGCGGTCGAACGTCCAGTTGACGCCGGGGCGGTTCGGCTCCACGCCGACGATCCACTCGCCGCCGTGGAGGTACAGGTCGTACAAGCCCGCCGGGTCGGTCTCGACGTCGACCCGGTAGCCGGTCTCCTGCTGGTAGGCGTAGACGCGCGCGTCGCCGAGCGCGTCCCCGTTTTCGTCCGTAATCGGAGAACCGTACTGGTCGACCACCCCGCCCCACACGCGCTTGTTGTGGGTGACCGGATCCAGGTAGAGCGTGTAGCTCAACTGGTCGGTGGGGTCGAGAATCTGGACGTATTCGGCGGGAGGAGCCTGCCAGTCGAACAGCACGTTGCCGCCCAGGAAGGCTTCGAGCCAGTAATCGCCCACCGGCAGCCCGCTGAAGACGAACTGGCCGTCGTCGTCGGTCTTGGCCCACGCCTCGTAGGACCAGTCGAAGGCGCGGATGCGCACGTCGACGCCGGGGACGGGGCAGTCGGGGCAGGGGGCGATGGCCGGGTAGCGCACCGTGCCGAGGACGTTGGCCGTCTGCAGGTGCAGGGTGAAGAACTCGGTGAAGCCGGGGGTGTACTGGGTGCTCGCATCGACGGTGAAGGAGACGATCTCCGACGCGCCGTAGTTGTTGGGGTTGTCCGGCGGCTGGCCGGCCTGGAGGTAGTAGGTGCCGGCGGGCAGGCCGCCGATCTGGAACTGCTCCCCGCGTTCGGGGCCGTACCACAGCACCGGCTCCTCTTCCCAGTAGGTTCCGGCCTCGTTCCAGACCTGCACGGGTGTGGCGTAGGGCGATCCGTGCGGATCGAGCACCACCCCGCGTGTGCGGGGGTAGGTCAGCCTGACGCTGCCCAGGCTGATGCCGCTGCTGGTCAGCGCGAAGCCGTTGGGCAGGGACTTGGTGTAGGTCATGATGAGCTGGCCGGCGGGCAGGCCGTGCAGGATGTAGGTTTTGCCGGGGGCCAGGGCCAGGCTGAACTCGCCGCTGATGTTCGTCGTCGTCCATTCTTCCGCGCTCCAGTCTGCGCTGCGAACGTGGACGTTGGCGGGGTTGTCCAGCGGGTCGCCGCTCCAGTCGAAGACCTGGGGCAGCGGGTCGTTCTCGGGGGTGTGCACCGTGCCGAAGACGTTGCCGTCGCGCAGCCATAGGTGGATGGATTTGGGAGTATCGTCGAGGTAGAGGATTTGGAGGGGCGAGGCGGCCAGGGTGGCCATGTCGGCTCCCACCGGCCAGGCACGGACTTTGTAGGTGCCGTAGGGCAGGTTGCCGAACTGGGCGGGCGCGCCGGGGCCGGCGGGCTGCGTTTCGGAGTACCCCATCTCGTCCCACAGCAGGACCGTGGCCTCGGCGATGGTGTCGTCCGGCAGGTGGACGGTGACCTCCAACTGCGGCGCTTCGAGGTAGATGGAGACGGGCTGTGTGGCCCCGATCTCGTACTGGCTGCCCGGCGCGACGGTGATCGAGATGGGGGCGGGGGCGAAGAGGCCCAGGTGCGGCAGGCCTGCGGTCTTGAGCCAGTAATGGCCGGCCGCGACGCCTCCCAGCAAGTAGGGGTGCCCGTCGTAGCAATACCACTGGTCGGCGACGACTTCGGATGTGTCTTGGGTCTCCAACCAGACGCTGAGGCATTCCGGCGCCGGATTTTCCAGGGCGTCGTAGATGAAGCCGGAGACGCTGGGGTAGGTGAGGGTGACGGCGCCGATGCTGTAGGGGATCACGCTGCCGAAGACGGTGCGCGGGATGGCGGGGGTGTACTGCTGCGCGAGCGTGCCCACCGGCATTGCCCAGACCGAGAACTCCTCTTCCGGCAGCAGCAGGCCGAAGTCGCCCGACGAGGCGGTTTGACGGTAGAACTCCACCGTGAAGTCGTCTTTGACGGCCTTGACCCACGCGCTGCCGTCGATGGTGCTGCGCGTCGACGTGATCCACGTCACCGGCATGCCGTTGGGGTAGACCACCGTGCCGCTGATGTTGGGCTGCCGGAGCATCAGGTCGATCACCTGCGTGGCGGTGGAGACGTACTGGTGGCCCGGCGCGACGAAGACCGAGATCGGCTCCGAGTGCCACAGGATCGAGTCCTCCGGCGGGTGGGCCTCCAGGAGCAGGTTGCCGCTGGGCACGCTGCCGATGGCGTACGCTCCACCGGGGGTGTACTCGCCCCAGGCCGACTCGCGCCACTCACCGGTGTGGAAGTCGCGGATGGTGACGCTGCCGTACTGTGCCATCGGGATCATATTCGGGTCGTGGACGGTGCCGGCGAAGCTGGCGTAGGTGAGGGTGATGGGGCCGACCTCGACCGCGGCCGTGCTGTTCAGGAAAATGTACTGGGGCAGAGATGAGAAATACGAGGAGTAGCCATCGGCGATGACGTAGAAGTCTCCGGGAAAGAAGGCGGGGTCGACCAGGGCCAGGTCGAAGTTGAACTCGCCCGTACCGGCGGTAGCGATCGTGTTGGTAATCTCCCAGCAGCAATTGCCCCATTCATCGGGGCGGCTGAGGTGGACGAGGGTGGCTTCGAGGATGGGAGATCCGTCCGGTTGGACGACGATACCGTGCAATTCGTTGGCCAGCGGTGCGCGCTGTGCAGGGCCGGGTGGTTCCACAGGTCCGGCGGCGACGGTGTAGAAGGATGCGAACACAGCGATCAATAAGACCATCGAGGTGAGCAAGCTGGCGGCAATGAGAGGCATACGTCGGGATAGTGTGGTTTGACTAACGGCACTCTGTTCTTTCATTTCTTGGATCCTCCTTTCCTTGGCTCCCTATATTGTATCAGAAACC
>JAFGOJ010000027.1 GCA_016926575.1 Anaerolineae bacterium
ACGCCGCCGAGCCAGAAACAATCACCGTCCAATCCCTCCCAGCCGAAGACGGAATCGTGCGTGGAGTGACCAGCGGTGTGAGCGTCAGTCTCGACGGCAACATCCGCGCCGGCGACGGCACGCAGAACCAGCGGAATGAAGGGTTTCTCTCCTTCGACATCTCCGGTATCCCCCAGGGTGCAAGGATCGAGAGCGCAGTCCTCGACCTGAGCGGGCACTCCATCGAAGGCACACCCTTCGTCCAACTGGGCCTGCTGCGGGTCTATTTCATCGAATACGCCAGCCTGGGCACAGAGGATTACGTCGCGGGCAACCCAACCGGGTCGGTTACCCAATCCGCGCGACCCACGCAGCTCCTACCCACCTCCGCCGTCCAACGATCTGTCGACGCGGGGGCCGCACGGTTCCAGGTGCGCATGCAGTTCGAGGGTATCAGCGACAACGACGGCGAGATCGATGGGCTGATCTTCCCTGAAGGCGGCCCGGCGCTGACGATTACCTACACGCCCTAACCCGCCACCACCGCCCGTAGGGATCGGTCTCAGACCGACCCCTAGAATAGAGCCTATGATCACTTCGCTCACAGCCAACGGGCGAAAATGGCCCCTGTCGTTGCGGGTCTCCTGACCCGCCGTTCCGCCCGGTCAGGAGACCGGGCGGAACGCGAGCTCACAACCGATGAATGAAAATGCGGCCCGAGGTGCCCGGCACCTTCACCGAAACCCTTTTGCGGAAGGGGTCCGGGGAAACGGGAAACCTTCGGTTTCCTTACGGTTTCCCCGGCGGGGTGCAGGGGCGTAGGGGCGCGGCATGCCGCGCCCTGCTGCAAGGCTATGTTAGACAGGGGCGGCAGGTTGGAAACCCGCCCTACAAAGGAAGGAGGAGAAAAAATGATCCGTAACCGATTCCGCCCACTCACCCGGCGTCAGTTTCTCATCGGCGCAGGGGCCGCCATGGCCGGCGCTGCCCTCGGCTGCGGCCGGAGTGGAACGCCCACCCCAACCTCCGGCGTAACGCCCGGCGCGGTCATCCCGATCACCCCGGCCGCGCCGCCCGACCTGGCCGCCAACACGGTGCTCCTCGGCGGGCACGTCCTCACCATCGACGCCGCCAACACCGTCGCCGAAGCCGTCGCCGTCCGGGACGGCCTGATCCAGGCCGTCGGCACCAACGCCGACGCCGACGCTTGGGTCGGCGAAGCCACCCAGGTCATCCAATTGGGCGGGCGCACCCTCACCCCCGGCCTGATCGACGCCCACAACCACTTCCAGGTCGTCGGGCTGATGAACAGCTACTACACCCCCTTCCTGCCACCAGACGTCGTCACGACCGACGACCTGCAAGCCGCGCTGGCCGAAGCCGTCGCCCAAACGCCAGAAGGGGAGTGGATCAAGGGCTACTTCTTCATCATCCAAGACGTCGGCCTGCCCACCCGCCACGACCTCGACCCGGTCTCTCCCAACCACCCGGTCTTCATCATCCAGCAGGGCGGCCACTACGGCTCCGCCAACAGCCTGGCGCTGGAGATTGCCGGCATCACCGCCGACACACCCGACCCAACCGGCGGCGTCATCGGGCGCGAAGACAACGGCACGCCCGACGGCATCTTCTACAACCACCGCGCGATGGACCTGGTGCGGCTGCACATCCCCCGCTACACCCAAGACGACGTGCGCTTGAACATCCAGACCAGCCAGACGCTCTTCTCGGCATTGGGGGTCACCAGCTTCCAGGACAACAACGTGCGTGGGACGGATACCGTCAGCACCTATATGGACGCCGGGCGGCAGGGCGATATGACCATGCGCGGCGCGGTCTACTACACGCTGGAGTGGCCCGCCGACGTGGAACGCGCGCTGAACGAGATGGACCACTACGCCGACGCGTTTATGCGCTTCGCCGGGTTCAAATTCCTGCTCGACGGCCAGATGACGATGGCCTACTGCCACGAACCCCACAACGGCCACCGCTGGGACATCCCCACCTGGGACCCTGACGGCTTCAAGGAGGCCGTGCGCCTGCTGCACGACACAGGCCTGCAAATCTGCGTCCACTGCGTCGGCGACGCAGCAATCGACTTGACGCTGGACGCCTTCGAACTTGCAATGAACGCCAACCCGCGCTCCGACCCGCGCCACCGCCTCGAACACGCCGTCATCACCACCCCCCAGTCGACCCAGCGCATCCGCGACCTGGGCGTGGTCGTCTCTACCCAGCCCCAGTTCATCCGCCTCGGCGGCGACGGCTACGCCGACCTGCTGGGCGAAGAACGCGCGCGGCGGGCCATCGTCACCCGCGAATGGATGGACGCCGGCATCCCCGTGGCGCTCGGTTCCGACGCCCCCTCGACGCCGTGGTACAGCCCCTTGGCGACGCTGATCGGCGCGGTGACACGCGCCACCTTCTCCGGCGCAGTCCACGAGCCAGACCAGGCCATGACGCCCTACGAAGCGTTGCGCGCGCACACGCTGGTCGGCGCCTACGCCGCCCACGAGGAAGACGTCAAAGGCTCCATCGAGCCGGGAAAGATGGCCGACCTGATCGCCTGGAGCATCGACCCCACCCACTCAACGGTACAGGAGCTATGGAACAGCACCATCGACCTGACCATGATCGACGGCCAGGTCGTCCACCAAAGCGGAGACCTTTCTCTCGTCCCAAGGCGGGCAGGCAACCTGTGATCCATCTGTTCCGAAAATAGGGGTTTTGCAGGGGCTCCGCCCCTGCACCCCGCCGGGGAAACGGGTAAACCTGCGGTTTACCTTCCGGTTC
>JAFGOJ010000257.1 GCA_016926575.1 Anaerolineae bacterium
ATGGGGGTTTTGCGGGCGGCGAAGCCGCCCGCAAAACCCCCACTCCCCCTCTTTCGCGGCGAAGTGAGGTAACTGCGAAGCGTAGCTAAGCAGTTACGAATACACCCACAATGGACGAAGACAGCCTGATCCGATCCGCGCAGCGCGGCAATATGGACGCCTTCAACGAGCTGGTTCTGACGCACCAGAACCGGGTCTACAACCTTGCCTACCGCATCATGGGCGACCCCGCCGCCGCGTCCGACGCCACGCAGGATGCCTTCATCAGCGCCTACCGCCACATCGGCACATTCCGCGGCGGATCGTTCAAATCCTGGCTCCTGCGCATCGTCGCCAACCGCTGCTACGACGAACTGCGCCGCCACAAGCGCCGCCCCGCCACCTCCTTCGAAGAGTTCGGCGAGCTGGACGAAGAAGCCAACCCGGCCCTGATCAACGGTTCCGCTTCGCCCGAAGAAGAGGCGGAACAGACCGAACTGGCAGCTTTTCTCCAGGAAGCCATCGCCACTCTGCCTCCCCACCAACGGGTCGTGTTGGTATTGTCGGACGTAGAGGGGCTGAGTTACACCGACATCGCCGACGCGGTCGACGTACCCGTGGGAACGGTCAAATCGCGCCTGGCCCGCGCGCGAGCCTACCTGCGCGACCGATTGCAGGCCCGCGGGGAACTTTTGCCCGCCGTCTATCGTCTTGAGTAAGAAGACCGGGCACGAGGATGAACATATGAGCAACAAACGACAACAGGCGCGGACCGACGAGGTATTGTCGGCCTATATCGATGGCGCGCTGAACGGCCGCGAGCAGCACAGCGTGACGACTCGCCTGGCCGGCGATCCCGAACTGCAAGAGCAGTTGACACGCCTGCGTCAGACCATCGCGCTCGTCCGGGAGATGCCCCAGGTCGAAGCGCCGCGCAATTTCCTGCTCACCCCGGCAATGGTGGGGGAAGCGCCCGCACGCCCTCGCCCGCGACGCGCCCCCGCCCGCTGGCTGGCCCCCGCGCTCAGCTTCGCCACCGCCGTCAGCGCCTTGTTGCTGGTGGTGACGCTGTCCGGCGGCATTCTCGGCGCGAATCTGCTGTCCCCCGCGCCGGTCGTGGTCTCCACCGAAGCATTGGAAGTCGCCGAAGCGCCTGTGGAAGAGCGTGTCGCCCCGGCCGACGCCCCCACCGAGGTGGGTGTGTTCGCGCTCGAAGCGCCCGGCCCGACTGACGAAGGAAGCGAGGAAAGCGACGCGGTCGAGGAAGAGACCGCCCTCGCCGTGGCGGTGGCGACCACCGCCACGTTGGGTATCGAAGGCACGCCCATCCCGCCCGCCGCCGGGTACGGTGGCGGCGGCGCGCTGCCGACGGCCACCCCCGCCGCCGTGAGCGAATACGCGGAAGATGCGTCGCCCGCACCGCCCGTAGAGCCGGAGGGCGGCGCGCGCGTGGGAGGGCCGGGCGTCGAAGAGACCGGCTCTGCCGACGGCGTCCAAGAAGGCGGCGAGGCCGGAGACGCGGGCGCGCCGGTCCCTCTCCCGCAGCCAGAGGAGCCTGCGCCCACCCGCGGCCGGCCGTGGCTGCTGACCGGCGCACTGGCCCTGCTGACGTTGGCCCTCGTCGCCGCCACGCTCGTAACGTGGCGCGCGCGCCGGTAACCACCCCCACGATGGCCAACCACCTCGCCCTCAACTACTGCCCCCAGTGCGGCAGCGCCCTGCAGGAGCGGAACGCCTACGGCCGCGTGCGGCGCTACTGCCCCATCTGTGATCGGGTCGTCTTCCGCGATCCCAAAGTAGCCGCGGGCGTGCTCGTGGCGCAAGAGGGGCGCGTGCTGCTGATCCAACGCAACAACAACCCCGGACAGGGCCTGTGGAGCATTCCCGCCGGGTTCGTCGAATACGACGAGGACCCTGCCTTCGCCGCCGCTCGGGAGTGCCTGGAAGAAACCGGGCTGGAAGTGACGCTGACCGGTCTGCTCGACGTGATTCCCAGCGATGGGCTGTCGGGCGAAGCTTCGTTCGTCGTCGTCTACCTGGGCCAGGTCACCGGTGGCAACCTCCAGGCCGGGGACGACGCGGAGCGGGCCGCGTTCTTCGCGCCCGACGCCCTTCCGCCGCTGGCCTTCGCCTCGACGCGCCGGGCACTGGACGCCTGGAGTCGCACCGCGTTCGAAAGGAGAAACAGTTTATGGTAGACGTGATGCCAATACTCGAAGAGCTTTTGACCGAGACGCTGCTTTTCCTACCACGCATCATCTCCGCAATCGTTATATTTGTCGCAACAATCATCCTGGCCGGCGTGATCAGCCGGGCGACACTGCACGCAGCACAACGAAAAATCAGCGATTCCGAAACGCTGTTGCTCATCTCCCGGCTGGTGAAGTGGAGCGTCTTCATCCTGGGCACCCTCGTCGCGCTACAGCAGATCAACTTCGACGTCACCAGTTTCCTGGCCGGGCTGGGCGTCGTCGGATTCACGGTGGGGTTTGCGATGCAGGACATCGCCCGCAATTTCGTCGCCGGCATCATCCTGCTGATCCGCCAACCCTTCGAGATCGGTGACACTGTGGAAGTCGGAGGCTATACGGGCACGGTGCTGGAAGTGAAGGCGCGCGACACCGTCATCAAGGTCCTGAGCGGGGAAAAGGTAATCATCCCCAACAACGACGTCTTCAACATGCCGATCACCAACTTCTCCGCCTTCCCCTTACGCCGGTGCACGGTCGTCATCGGCCTGGGATATGGGGAGGACGTTGACCGGGCCGTCGAGGTCTTCTTGCAGACGATGCGCCGCACCCCCGGCGTGCTCGAAGACCCCGCCCCCACCGTCCGCGCCGAGGCGCTGGGCGATTCCGCACTCACGCTGACGGCGCAGTTCTGGGTCAACCAGGAGACCAACAACCTGCTCGACGTCCATTCGGCGGTGGTGAAAGCAATCAACGCCGCCTCTGAAGCAGAGGGTATCGACCTGCCCTACCCCACCCAGACGGTGCGGGTGGAAACGTTATAGACGCTACTGAAGAAACCAGAAATCGTAACTACTTTGTAACTGCTCACTGTGGTCATTGCGAGCGGCCCGAAGGGCCGCGAAGCAATCTCCTCATCGCGTTGTGGGGATTGCTTCGGGCGCTAACGCGCCCTCGCAATGACCCGCCGGCGGGAAGGCTGAGCAGTTACCATAAGTTGGCCTGTAAAAGCGATCTATGTTCTAAATGCGCGTGCCGCGTCGTACATCGCCACGACGTTCTCCGGCGGGACGTCGGGCTGAATGTCGTGGATCGGGGCGAAGACGTACCCTCCGCCCGGCGCAAAGACCGCCAGCCGGGCGTGCACGTCGGCCTGCACCTCGGCGGGCGTGCGCCACGGCAGCACGTGCTGCGGGCAACTCCCGCCGCCCCAGAACGTCAGCGCGCCGAAAGCCGCCTTCAAGCGCTCCGGCTCCATCCCCACCGCCGACGTCTGCACCGGGTTGAGGACGTCCACCCCCACCTCGATCAAGTCCGGGATCAGCTCGACGACCGAGCCACAACTGTGGAGAAACACGCGCGCGGCGCTGCGCGCGTGGACCAGCCCGTAGAGCTGGCGGTGGTAGGGCTTGAACAGCTCGCGGTACAAACTGGGGTGGAACTGCAGCCCCTGTTGGATGCCCAGGTCGTCCCCAAAGCCGATCACGTGAACGTACGGCCCGATGGCGTCCAGGTAGCGCGCCAGGTCGGCCAGGGCCGCCTCGGCCAGCTTCTGCACCAACGCCGTGACGAACGCGCGGTTGCGCCGCAGGTCGACCATGAAGTTGGTCCATCCGCGCGCGAACTGCGCCCCCTCCACCAGGCTGCCGCCGAACCAGCCGAAGATCGCGTAGTCGGTCTCCGCGTGGAGGCGGCGCGCGGCGCGGTGCAAAAAATCCAACTCTTCTTCAGAGAGGCGGGCTGGAGCAAAGCGTTCCACGTCGGCCGGTGCCGCCCCGGCCAGCGGCGCGGCCTTGGGCAGGAAGTGATGCGTGCCGGCGGGCATCCAGTGCGCCACAGAACCGTCGGCGGCGCGGACCAGCACGTCACCCCTTGGCGTGATCTCCGGCTCGAAGTCGGCGGAGATGAGCGCGGGGGAGCCGTCGAACAGGGGCCACGCCTTCCAGTGCGTATTGCGCACGCCGGGCAGCGGGTAAAGTAGCGGCAGCCCAACCACGTCGACGCCGAGGCGCTGGCGCACCGGCTCTTCCACCTCCCCCAGGTTGAGGATGATGTCGGCAATGCGCACCGGCTCCCCGTCGAGGCCCAGGTAGCGCTTCAGGCGATGGTAGGTCAGCGCGTTGATGCCGGTGACCAGAGACCCGCCCAGGTCGATGGGCACGCGGTCCGGCTCCCGGTGTGACAACGCCGTCAAGACACGCTCACGAGCATTCATAATGGCAATATTATAGCACGAACTCCCCACCATTGCCCAATTTCACCCTAGCAGTATAATAGATTCAGTAAAGGTCTCCACATATCGGGAGGGCGAGCAAACAATGCACTGCCTTAACTGCCATTCAGAGAATCCGGCCGGCTTTACGTTCTGCGGCTATTGTGGATCGCCCCTGACACGTACCTGCCTATGCTGCGGCTTCGACAACGACGTGGCCGTATTGGCCTGCGAACAGTGCGGCGCGGACCTGGATGGCCTGCGCCTCCCTTCGAAACACGCCGCGGCCGAGGGCGAGCGCCGCTTCGCCGTCATCATGTTTGCCGACATTGCCGGGTTCACGCGCCTTTCCGAGGGCATGGACCCCGAAGAGGTCACCTGGCTGGTCAACCGCTGCCTCGACGAGATGAGCAACGCTGTCACACGATACGGCGGGCAGGTGGACAAGTACATCGGCGACGGGCTGATGGGCGTCTTCGGCGCGCCGGTGAGCCACGAGGACGACCCGGTGCGCGCCCTCGAAGCCGGGTTGGTGATGCGTGAGCGGATCGCCAACCTGCAACTGGGGCCGCACATCTCTTCACTGTCCCTCCACCTTGGCGTCGCCTGCGGCTTCGTCGTGGCGGCCGAAGTGGGCAGCCGGCAGCGCAAAGAGTACACCGTCATCGGTTCGGCCGTCAACCTGGCCTCTCATCTGGAAGACGCCAGCACGCCCGGGCAGATTCTGGTCAGCCCGGACGTCTACCGCCTGGTGGCCCACGCCTTCACGTTCGAGCCGGTGACGCTCTCCGACTTTCACACGCCCGGCGAGACGCTCCAGGCCTACGAGCTGATCGAGCAGCGCAGCGGCACGCTCACCACCCGTGGCACGACGGCTCTGTGGTCTCCTCTGGTCGGCAGGAGCAGCGAATCCGCCACGCTGGGGCGCTGCATCGAAGAGCTGCGCATCGGCACCGGGCGGATCGTTTCCGTCATCGGTGAGGCCGGCATCGGCAAGTCCCGCCTGGTGGACGAGGTGCGGCGGTACGCGGCATCCAACGCCCCAGAGGTGATGTGGCTGGAAGGCCAGATGCCATCCCACGGTGAGAGCGTCAGCTACACCCCCTTCCGAGACATCCTGCGGGCGGCCATCGGCGCGCGCCCGCAGATGGAGCGGGACAAAGTGTGCCAACGTCTGCTCGGGGAGCTGGATGTCCTCTTCAGCGCGGGCGCGCCCGACGTGCACCCCTACCTGGCACGCCTGTTGGGGCTCGATCTGGAAGGGCCGGTCGCGGAACAGACCAGGCATCTGGATGGCGAGAGCCTGCGGCGGCGGATGTTTCAGGCGATGCAGGACTTCGTCGCCCGCCTGTGCACCCGGCAGCCGGTCGTTTTGGCTTTGGAGGACCTGCACTGGGGCGATATGGGGTCGATGGAGCTATTGGAAGAGATCGCCCTGCTGGTAGACACCCTGCCGTTGATGGTGGTCGTGGTCTCGCGCCCCAGGCCGAAGTGGGCCTACGAGCGCATCCGCGACATCGCCGGGGATGGTTACAAACACAAATACACCGAACTGTGGTTGCGCCCTCTCTCCGAGCAGGCCGCCGATGAACTGGTGAGCAACTTGCTCGGCGGGCGCGAGGTGCCGCTCAGGATACGCCAGTTGCTCCTGTTTCGCGGCGGCGGCAACCCGCTGTTCATCGAGGAGCTGCTGACGTCGATGATCGATCAAGGCTGGTTGGTGCTGCGAAACGGTGCGTGGGCCATGATCCACGCCGAGGAATTCCAGATTCCGGAGACGGTGCAGGGCATCATCCAGGCGCGCGTCGACCGGCTGGATGAATGGTCGAAGCGGGTGCTGCAAGTCGCCGCCTGCATCGGGCAGCGCTTCCCCTACGACCTGCTGGCGACCACCGCCAGGCAGGTCGGCGTGTCGGACCCCCACTTCGACGAGAGCCTGACGCGCCTGGAAGACGCGGCCCTCGTGCAGAGGGAGAGCGATTGGCGGGAGGGCGAGTACGCGTTCAAGCACATCCTCATCCGCGACACGGTGCATAACAGCCTGCTCAAGGAGACGCGCGCCCAGTTTCACGCCGCCGTCGCGCATTGGTACGAGGAAAAAACGCTGAACGACCCGGAACCGCCCTTCGCATTGCTGGCCTACCATTACGAGCAGACCGGCAACCGCGACAAGCAACGCCACTACTTCACACAAGCCGGCTACCAGGCCACGCGCAACCACGCTCCACTCGAAGCGAGTTCCTTCTTCACCAGCGCCCTCGCGCTGATGGAAGACGCTGCGCAGCGCTTCGACCTGCTGCTGGCCCGCGAGCAGGTGTGCAGCCTGATCGGCGATCGCGTCCGCCAGCGCGCCGACCTGGACGAGGCGTTGGAGCTGGCCGAGCGCCAGGATAACGACTTCTGGCGGGCCACTGTCTACAACCGGCTGGCAGCGTGGCACGAAAGCCAGGGCAGCTACCCCGACGTCCACGCCGCAGCCGAGAAAGGGCTGGCAGCGGCCCGCCGCGCCCACGAAGCCCACGCGGAGGCGAAAAGCCGCCAGATCATCGCCAGCGCCGCCTGGCGGCAGGGGCGGTTCGCAGCGGCCCTCGCAGCCGGGCAGGAGGCCCTGGCTGCCGCACGCGCGGCGCACGACCCCTCCCTCGAAGCTCACAGCCTGACGACAATGGGCGTGGTCAACCGCTCCCTGGGCCACCTGGACGCCGCACGCGCCTGCTACTGGCAGGCCTTGGACATCCGGCGCGCCATCGGCGACCGGCGGGGAGAGGCTATCAGCCTGAGCCAACTGGGCAATGTGTTTTACGACCAGGGAGACTACACGCGTGCGTTCGACCACCACCAGCAGGCGCTCGACCTGTTCCGGTTGGTGGGCGACCGGCAAGGGGAAGCCTGGAGCCTGGGTGGGCTGGGCACGGTCAACCTGGCCTGCGGAGAGTACGAATCCGCCCGCGCGCGCTTCGAAGAAGCCCTCGACGTGCGCCGCGCCATCGGGGACCGTCGCGGGGAGGCGGTCGCTATGAGCGACCTGGGGAACGCACTCCTGGCGTTGGGAGAACTGGAATTGGCGCGCAAGCATCTGGAACAAGCCGTCGCCATCACGCGCGACATCGGCGCGCGCCGCGACGAAGTGCACAGCCTGACCTACCTGGCGTGCGCTCTGGAGCAGCTCGGGGACCTGCAAAGCGCCCAGGAAATCCACCAGGCGGCCCTCTCCCGCCGTCGCGAGCAGGGGCAGCAGGCCGCCAGCCTGGAAAATGTCGCCGGGCTGGGGCGGATCGCCCAGGCCCAGGGTGATTTGGGGGCCGCGCGCGCCTGCGCCAACGAAATCGTCGCGCACATCCAGAGCGTGGGGTTGGCAAATATGGAATCCCCCTTCCACATCTATCAGACGTGCATCCACATCTTTCGCGCCTGTGGCAACGCAGAAGCTGCTCACGCCACACTGCAAGCAGCTTACACCGAGCTGATGCAGTGGGCAGAGCGCATCTCCGATGTGATGCTACGCCGCGCGTTCCTCGAACGCATCCCCGAACACCGCGAGATCATCGCAGAATGGGAAGCCGCCCGGCGCATTTGACCGGATCGCAAGTTCGTGGATAATTAGGCGCGGGATTCGGTCGGAACGACGCGCGCGTCACCCCAACCAACGACGTGTTGTTCCCGCCGTTCCGCCCGGTCAGGAGACCGGGCGGAACAAGAGGGACCGCCTGAGGCATTAACCCAGGCCCATTTGCGGAAGGGGTCCG
>JAFGOJ010000258.1 GCA_016926575.1 Anaerolineae bacterium
CTGCAACTGCTCCGTCGCCTTGCGGATGCGTTCGATGTCGTCGCTCTCCATCGCCTTCTTCAAGTCCTCGATGCTCTTTTCGACCTGAGAGCGGTCGGAGGCCGGGACCTTGTCGCCCAGCTCGCGCATGAACTTCTCGGTCTGGTAGATCAGGCTGTCGGCGTTGTTGCGCACCTGGATCATGTCCTTCCGTCGCTGATCTTCCGTCGCGTGCTTCTTTGCCTCTTCGAGCAGTTGATCGACCTCGTTCTTGTTCAAGTTCGTGGTCGCGGTGATGGTGATGTTCTGCTCCTTGCTGGTTGCCTTGTCCTTGGCCGAGACGTTCAGGATGCCGTTGGCGTCGATGTCGAAGGTCACCTCGACCTGCGGGATGCCGCGCGGCGCGGGGGGAATCCCCTCCAGGTTGAACTGGCCCAGGCTCATGTTGTCCGCCGCCATCGGGCGCTCGCCCTGCAGGACGTGGATGGTCACCACCGTCTGCCCATCGGCTGCCGTAGTGAAGGTCTCGCTCTTGCGCACAGGAATCGTGGTATTGCGCTCGATCAGGGGCGTCATCACGCCGCCCAGGGTCTCTACGCCCAGGGTCAGCGGGGTCACGTCCAGCAGCACCACGTCCCGCACGTCGCCAGACAGTACGCCGGCCTGAATCGCCGCGCCGACCGCCACCACCTCATCCGGGTTGACGCCCTTGTGTGGCTCCTTGCCGGTCAGGCTGCGCACCAGTTCTTGGATCATCGGCATACGGGTTGCACCGCCCACCAGAACGACCTCGTTCAGGTCGCCGGTGGCGAGGTGGGCGTCTTTCAACGCCTGCTGGAACGGCACGCGGCAGCGCTCGACCAGGTCCTCGGTCAGCTGTTCCAACTTCGACCGCGTCAGTTTCATCTGCAAGTGCTTGGGGCCGGAGGCGTCGGCGGTGATGAAGGGCAGGTTGAGCTCGGTTTCCAGCATCGAGGAGAGCTCGATCTTCGCCTTCTCCGCGGCTTCCTTCAGCCGCTGGAGCGCCTGCCGGTCGCCACGCAGGTCGATGCCCTGATCCAACTTGAACTCATCGGCCACGTAGTCGACGATGCGCTGATCCCAGTCGTCGCCGCCCAGGAACGTGTCGCCGCTGGTCGAGCGCACTTCTACCACCCCCTCGCCGACGTCGAGCACGGAAACGTCGAACGTCCCACCGCCCAGGTCGAAGACCAGGATCGTCTCCGCCGCCTGCTTGTCCAGCCCGTAGGCCAGGCTCGCCGCCGTGGGCTCGTTGATGATGCGCAACACGTCCAGCCCGGCGATCTTGCCCGCGTCCTTGGTCGCCTGGCGCTGGCTATCGTTGAAGTAGGCCGGAACGGTGATGACCGCCTGGGTCACCGGTTCGCCCAGATACGCTTCGGCGTCCTGCTTCAGTTTGCGCAGCACCATCGCCGAGATTTCCTGCGGTGTGTACTCCTTGCCGGTCTGCGGCACGTTGACCCGCGCATCGCCCGATGGCCCGCCGACGATCGCGTACGGCAGGACCTTGCGCGCCTTTTCCACCTCGGGCTCGTCGTCGCGCCGGCCCATCAGCCGCTTGATGGAGAAGACCGTATTCTCCGGATTGACCACGGCCTGCCGGCGCGCCGTCTGCCCCACCAGGCGCTCGCCAGCCTTGGTGAACGCGACCACAGAGGGGCACAGTCGTCCGCCCTCGGCGGTGGGGATGACCACCGGCTCGCCGCCCTCCAGAACTGCCACGACCGAGTTGGTCGTGCCCAGATCGATGCCTACAATTTTACTCATTTGAAGCCTCCCTCATCTTTTGATTCCATTATTGGTAAACGATTCCTTACACACAGGCAGACGCGAAGGAACTCGTCGCGTCGCTACAAGTGTTATACTACCACGTCAAAGTGAGAGGAACATTAGAGGAGGATTAGAAGAACGTTAGAAAGGCAAAATCGTCCGATACGCCGCCAACGTCTCCCGCGCGGTGTGCTCCCAAGAGAAACGAGCCGCCTGGGCCAAGGCGCGGCGGCGCAGCGCGGCGTGGAACGAGGAATCGGTCGCCAACTGGATCAGCGCCCCCGCCATCCCCGCCGCGTCGTCCGGCGGCAGGAGCACGCCGCCATCGCCCACCACCTCGGGCAGCGACGCGGCCTGGCTGCCCACCACCGGCACGCCGCAGGCCATCGCTTCCAGCGGCGGCAGGCCGAAGCCCTCGTAGCGGGAGGGGAAGACGAACGCGGCCGCGCCGCGGTAGACGGCGGGCTTGTCCGCCTCCGCCACCGGGTCGGGGAACCGCACCCACGCGGGGTCGAGGTCCAACTCCCGCGCCTGGCGACGCGGGTCGGGCGCGAAATCGGTGTCGTGCTCGGGCAGCCGCCCGGCGACGACCAGCGGGCAGTCGTCGCCGATCAGCGGGCCGGCCCAGGTGTAGGTGCGCAGCGCCGTCTCGACGTTCTTGCGCACGTCGAAACCGCCCAGGTAGAGCACGTAGCGCGCGGGCAAGCCGTAGCGGCGGCGAATCGCCCCGTCCTCGGGCGTAGGTTCCGGTGTAAAGCCCGCGCCTACGGCCAGCGGGATCGCCCGCACCCGCTCTGGCGGCAGGTCCAGGTGCGTCAGGATGTCCTGCCGGGAGGCCTCCGAGTCGGTGAGGACGAGCGCGGCGCGCTCGGCGGTGGCGGAGACCAGTGCGGTGTACAGCCGCACCGGCGGGCCGCCGCGGTAGGGCCGCAGCAGGAGGGGGATCAGGTCGTGGATGGTGACCACGGTGGGCACGCGGGGCGCCATCGGCGGGGCCCAGTAGGGCACGTGGGCCACGTCGGCGCGCAG
>JAFGOJ010000028.1 GCA_016926575.1 Anaerolineae bacterium
CTTTGACAAGAGGAGGAGGGTGATATGCGAAACGTCGTCCGTGTCGTACTCATTGCACTGGCCATCATCTTGGTGGTCGGCCTGCTCGCCGGGCTGGCGGGGTCCGGCTTCGGCCTCTTCACCGTGCGCCGACAGTGGCCCAAGACCGACGGGCGCGTCCGCGTCGACGGCCTCGACGCAGAAACCACCATCGTCCGCGATGCCTGGGGCATCCCCCACATCTACGCCAGCACTACCCACGACCTGTTCTTCGCCCAGGGGTACGTCCACGCCCAAGATCGCTTCTGGCAGATGGAGTTCTGGCGGCGCATCGGTTCCGGGCGACTCTCGGAGGTGCTCGGCGAAGCCGCCCTGGAGCGCGACCGCTTCATCCGCACGGTGGGCTGGCACCGCACGGCCGAAGCAGAGGTGGACTTGCTCTCCCCCGAGGCGCGCGCCGTGCTGGAAGCCTATGCCGCCGGCGTCAACGCCTACATCGACTCGCACCGCGGCCGGTTGGGGCTCGAATTCACACTCCTCGGCCTCACCGGCACCCATTTCGACGTCGAACCCTGGAGCATCGTCAATACCCTCACCTGGGCCAAGGTCATGGCGTGGGACTTGAGCGGCAATATGGACGAGGAATTGCTGCGCGCGCAGATCGTCGCGCAGTTGGGCAGCCAGGCCCTCCCCGCCCTGATGCCCCCCTACTCCGATGAGCGCCCCGTCATCGTGCCCCACCCCTTGACGGACGACACGACACGCGCCGTCCCCGACGCCGCGTTCACCACCCACGCCCTGGGCAGCGGCGCGGGCCTCGGCAGCAACAACTGGGTCATCGCCGGCGAGCACACCACCACCGGCATGCCCCTCCTCGCCGACGACCCGCACCTGGGCATCCAGATGCCCTCGATCTGGTACGAAATCGGCCTGCACTGCGAACCGCTCGGCCCCAACTGCCCCTACAACGTCGTCGGAGCCTCCTTCGCCAGCTCGCCCGGCATCATCATCGGACACAACGACCACATCGCCTGGGGCGTCACCAACCTCGGCCCCGACGTGCAAGACCTGTTCATCGAACGGGTCGATCCGGACCACCCCAACCAGTACGAAGTCGACGGTGAATGGGTCGACATGGACATCGTGCGCGAGGAAATCACCGTCGCCGGGTGGGACGAACCGGAGGTCATCGACGTGCGCATCACCCGCCACGGCCCGATCATCAACGACGTCGCCGGCGGCACGCAAGACGACTGGTCCTTCGGCTGGCAGCCTCTGGCGTTCTCCTGGACCGCCCTCCAGCCCGGCACGCTCGTCCAGAGCATCATCCTGCTCGACCAGGCCACGAACTGGGATGAGTTCCGCCACGCGCTCTCCTATTGGGACGTCCCCAGCCAGAACTTCGTCTACGCCGACGTGGAAGGGAACATCGGCTACCAGGCCCCCGGTCGCATCCCCATCCGCGCCGCCGGTGACGGGACGATGCCGGCGCCCGGCTGGACGGGCGAGTACGATTGGATCGACACCATCCCCTTCGACGAGCTGCCGCGCGCGTTCAATCCAGAAGAAGGCTACATCGTCACCGCCAACAACGCCGTGGTCGGCCCGGACTTTCCCCACTTCCTGGCCGTGGATTGGGCCCCCGGCTATCGCGCCCAGCGCATCGTCGACCTGATCGAGGCGGACGATGCCATCACGCTGGCCGACGTCCAGGCCATGCAGGCCGACAGCAGCCCCGTCTGGGCCGCCGAGGTGCTGCGCTACGTGCTGCCCCTGCCTTCGTCGGGATGGGACCTCGACTCCCGCGACGAGCGGCGGTTGACCGAAGGGCTGGAATTGCTGCGCCTGTGGGACGGCCGGGCCGAGCGCGACAGTGCCGGCGCGGCACTCTTCGAGACCTTCCGCCGCCACCTGGTCGACCTGACCTTCAGTGACGAGTTGAGCGCCGACCTGTTGGTGCGTGCGCGCCACAGCGCGATGAACGCGCTGCCCGCGCTGCTGGCAGACGAGGACACGCCCTGGTTCGACGACGTCGACACGCCGCAGGTCGAAGAACGGGACGAGGTGATGGTCCGCGCGCTGATGGCCGCCATCGATGAAATGGCCGAAACCCAGGGACGGAACATGGAAAACTGGCGCTGGGGCGACCTGCACACCGCGACGTTCGCCAACCAGAGCCTGGGCAGAAGCGGCATCGGCCTGGTCGAGCGCATCCTGAACCGCGGCCCGTTCGAGGTCGACGGCACCATCGCCACGGTCAACAACACCGGCTACAGCTTGAGCCGCCCGTTCGACGTGACCATCGTTCCCTCCTACCGCCAGGTCGTCGATCTGGCCGACCTGACCCGCTCGGTCTCGATGCACACGACCGGCCAGTCCGGCCACGCCTACCACCGTCACTACGACGACATGATCGATCCCTGGCGCAACGTCGAATACCACCCTATGCTGTGGGAGCGCGCGGCGGTCGAGGCGGATGCCGAAGGGACGTTGGTTCTGAGGCCGTGAGGAAACCCGGTCAGGGGCGCAGCGTATCGCGCCCCTCTCAACGCGCGTAGCACTTGATGAACAACCGCCGGTCGAAGACCTGCGCCAGCAGGTCGCCCTTTTCCCACGCCACCTGCTGCTCGGCGTGGGCGGGCTGGTGCACGTCGCAGTGGACGATGATCAGGTCGGGCAGCACCTCGCACGACAGGTCCCGCACGACGTTGTAGTGGGTGCGGTCCAGCCCATCCGCCACGCGCAGCAGGGCCGCCAGCACGCGCACGGTCGCCTGGTCCGCGGGGTTCAACGCCGCGAAGTGCTCGTGCCGCTGGCTGGGCAGTGCCTTGCGGTGATAGCGGGCAATCGAGCCGATGATCAGCCGCTCCCGCGCGTCGAAGGGGAACGCCAGCGCGTCGAGGATCAGGGCCAGCGAGGTCTTGTGGTGCTGGCTCTGCCCCTCCAGCCAGCCGATGTCGTGCAGGACTGCCGCGCACTGGAGCCAGAAGCGCGCTTCGTCGTTCAGGTCATGCAGGGCAGCCAGCTCGTCGAACAGGCGCAGCGCCAGGTAGGTCACCTGCTGCGAGTGGCCGCGCTCGTACTCGCACCGCTCCGCCAGCGCCATCACCGCCTTGAAACGCGGGTCCCGCCATTCCACCACCGCGCGGAAGCCGTCCATGGCTCACGCCTCCAGCGCTGCGAGCACCGTGTCCAAATCGCGCCCTTGGAGGAACATCTGGGCGAACGCCTCGGGCAGGCCGTGCTCGCGGACGGCGGCGGCGGTGCGTTCGACGTCGTAGGCCACGCGGTGGTGCACCACCGATAGCGCCTCCGCGGTGATGTCGAGGATAGCGTAGCAGGCGCGCGGGTCGCCGTCGTCGGGCCGGCCCACGCTGCCCGTGTTGATGAACCACACTCCGGCGGCCTGCCGCACGAAGTGCCGGTGCGAATGCCCCACCACGACCACGTCGGCCTGCGCCAGCTTCGCCAGCTCGCGCAGACGCTTGTCGGGCGTATCGGGGGTCAGGTGCTCCTTCTCCGACTCCGGGCTGCCGTGGGTCAACAGGATGCGCCGGCCTTTCACTTGCATGCGCATCTCGTGAGACAAGAAGCGCAGGTACTTGCGGCTCTTCTTGGACAAAGCATCGTGGGCCCATTCGAAGGCCAGGTATTTCAGTGGGTGCTTCGTGCCGCGCCACTGATCTTTGTTCTTCTTGAACTTGATCACGCTGGCGTCGTAGTTGCCGATGATGCTTAACACGCGCTCGTCCTTCCGCAGCAGCCGCACGACCTGTTCGGGAAAGGGGCCGTAGCCGACGAAATCGCCCACGTTCCAGATGGCTTTGACCTGCTGCGTCTGGATGTGCTCCATCACGGCTTCCAAAGCGGGCAAGTTGGCATGGACGTCCCCGATCAAGGCGACTTTCATCTTCCCCCCTAATCGTCCTCGTTCCACAGCCCCCGATGTTCGATCATCCAGGCCTGTGAATTCAGTTCTGGCTCGCCCTCTTGCGGGCAAACGTGCACGTACGTCCCATCCGCCAACAAGCGGCGGGACTGCATATTGTCCTTCAGGTGAACGCGCAGGATGTGCTCGTACAGCGATTCGCGCAGATCGGGGTTTTCGATGGGAAACAGTTGCTCCACCCGCCGGTCGAGGTTGCGCGGCATCATATCGGCGCTGCCAATCAGCACCTCACCCTCGCCACCGTTGTGGAAGTAGTAGATGCGCGGGTGCTCCAGAAATCGGCCCACGATCGACGTCACCGTGATCGTTTCGCTGACGTCGGGCACGCCCGGGCGCAGGCAGCAGATGCCGCGCACCTGCAAATCCACCTTGACCCCGGCCTGCGAGGCACGGTAGAGGGCCTGGATGCTCTTTGTGTCCACCAGAGAGTTCATCTTGAAGGCCAGGTACCCGTCGCCGTGCTCGTGGTGGCGTGCGATCTCCCGGTCGATGCGCTCGAGAACTTGCTGGCGCATCAGCCCCGGCGCGACGAGCAATTTGCGGTACTCCTGCTTGCGAGAATACCCCGTCAGCCCGTTGAACAGATCGGAGACGTCCGCGCCGATATCGGGGTCGGCAGTGAACAGGCCGATGTCGGCGTAGATGCGGGCGGTCACGTCGTTGTAGTTGCCGGTACTCATGTGGACGTAGCGGGTGATGCCGTCGCGCTCCCGCCGCACCACCATCAACAGCTTGGCGTGGGTCTTGAGGCCCAGCAGGCCATAGACCACGTGCACCCCGGCCTGCTCCAGTGCGCGCGCCCACACGATGTTGTTCTCCTCGTCGAAGCGCGCCTTCAACTCGACCAGCACGGCCACTTGCTTGCCGTTCTCACGTGCCTTCATCAGCGCCGCCACGACCGGCGAGTTCGGCCCCACCCGGTACAGCGTCTGCTTGATCGCCAGGACGTTGGGGTCCCGCGCCGCCTCGCGCAGGAAATCGACCACTGGCATGAAGCTATCGTACGGGTGGTAGAGCATCACGTCCTGGCGTTTGATCACGGAGAACATGCTCTCGCCGGCGCTGAAGGGGGGCGGCGTCGTCGGCAGGAACGGGGCATCCTTCAAATCCGGGCGGTTGATCTTGGTCAGCTCCATCAGATCGGACATCCCGATGGGCGCGTCTTTGGTGTAAATCTGGTAGGGGGCCAGCCCCAGGTTGCGCACCAGCACGTTGCGGATGCGATCCGGCATCGCCGTCTCCACTTCCAGGCGCACGGCGGAGCCGAAGTGGCGCAGGCGCACGCTCTCTTCGATAGCCAGGAGCAAGTCGGCGGCCTCGTCCTCTTCGATCTCCGGGTCGGCGTCGCGGGTGACGCGGAA
>JAFGOJ010000029.1 GCA_016926575.1 Anaerolineae bacterium
GAGAAGATACCTTGACAAGGACCAATTACGCCGGCGAAAATCGCGGCGCAGCCCTGACTCTACTGAAAAAAGCCTTCAACCACAAAGAGCACAAAGGACACAAAGAAAAATGTGAAGGAATTGCGCGAGATTGCCCGAAAAACAGTACGAAGAATCTGCACTCGCTGCGGGTCCACGACCCGCGCCGCCGCCGGGTCACGGACCCGGCGGGAGCATATTGTCGCAGGAGGCTCCATGAGCCATAGCCGTGTTGGATTGGGCCGTCGAGGAGAAGAGCTGGCCGTCACCGCGCTGACCCGCCGGGGATACGACGTCGTCGCCCGCAACTGGCGCTGCCAGGCCGGCGAGGTGGACATCGTAGCGCGCACAGAAGGCACGTGGGTCTTCATCGAAGTGCGCACGCGCCGCGGGCCCGCCTTCGGCACGCCGGAGGAGTCGCTGACGCCCGCCAAGCTGGCCCGGATGGCCACCGTCGCCGAGTCTTACCTCGCCGAACACGACCTGCACGACGTCGACTGGCGGCTGGACCTGGTCGCTGTGGTGCTAGACGACGCCGGCCGCCTGGACCGGCTGGACGTGTTGGAGAACGTCACGTGGTGAACCATCGAGTGCAAGCCCCACCGGTGCTGGCCGTCGTCGGCCCAACCGCCATTGGGAAGACCGCTCTCTCCCTCTTCCTGGCCCACGCCCTGGGCGGGGAAGTCATCTCCGTCGATTCGCGCCTCTTCTACCGCGGGATGGACATCGGCACGGCCAAACCCACCCCCACGGAACGGGCCGGCGTCCCCCACCACCTGATCGACATCGCCGCACCCGACGAGACCGTGGGCCTGGCTCAGTTCTGCCAACTGGCGCGGGATGCCATCGCCAACGTCCACCACCGCGGCCGCCTGCCCCTGCTGGTCGGCGGCACGGGCCAGTACGTGCGCGCCGCGGTCGAAGGGTGGACCCCCCCCGCCGTCGCCCCCCAACCCGAACTGCGCGCCGAACTGGAAGCCGTCGCCGAGCACCAGGGCCCCGCAGCACTCCATGCCCGCCTGGCTGCCCTCGACCCGGACGCCGCCGCGCGCATCGACCCGCGCAACGTGCGCCGCGTCGTCCGCGCCATCGAGGTCTGCACGGTCACCGGCACCCCCTTCTCGGCGCTGCGCACGCGCATCCCACCGCCCTACCCCATCCTCCAGATCGGCCTGACGATGGAGCGCGCGGCGCTCTACGAGCGCGCCGACCGGCGCGTCGAGGCGATGATGGCCGCCGGCCTGCTCGAAGAGGTGCGACGCCTCGTGGATGCCGGGTACGGCTGGAACCTGCCATCGATGTCGGGGCTCGGTTACGCCCAGTTCCGGCCCTATTTCGAAGGACATATCACACTCGAGGAGGTTGCCACCGAGATCAAACACGAAACCCATCGCTTCATCCGCCATCAGTACAATTGGTTCAGCCTGGGCGACCCACATATTCACTGGTTCGATGGAACCAACCCAAATCTCTATGATGAAGCAGCCACTTTCGTCCAGGAGTGGCTCAAAGGAGACAAACAATGAGTATGCGACATATCTTGATCCCCCTCTTGGCCCTGGCCGTGCTGTTGATCGTGCTGGACACCTGCCACCACACTACCTACGATAGAGAAGTGACCGTCGTCGTCTTCGAGGACCTGAACGGCGACGGGCGGCGCGACCGGGACGAGCCCGCCATCCCAGACACACTCGTCGTTGCCGTCTACAACGTGCATGGCAGCTTCACCCACCATGGGATGCTCACCGACGCAGAAGGAAAGGCCACGGTACACGCCGTGTACACGCACTTCTTCAACCTCAACGTCGTGCCACCCTGTGGCTACCGCGCGACAACGGAGACGGTCTTCAAGCCCCAAAATCAGCGCGATATCGAAGTCGGATTCGCCGCCGACGCCCCCCGTACCGGCAGCGCCACGGTGCGCCTGGCGCTGTGGGACGATCAGGACGGCGACGGCGTGCGGGACGATGGCGAACTGCCCCCCAACCCGATGACACTCTACGTCAGCGTGGCGGATGGGAACGCTCACTCCATCGATCAAAGCACGCTGGAAATCACCACCGATGCAGAGGGCCTGGCGGAACTGGACCTGGGCAACAGTTGTTCCACGCTGTGGGTGAACTTCCCGGCGGAATGGGTCGTGACCGGTATCGAGGGCGACGACGATTGGTTCGCCGTCCCCTACGATCTAGGCGTGACGGAGGTCCCGTTGGGCATGGGGGCCCCGTAGGGGCATGGTGCGCCATATCCACACGCCCCCGTCGGTTGATGCCGGTAGGGGCGACGCAGGTGTCGCCCCTACAAACGGCGGGCTTATTTTCTAAACACAGGCCATGATCGCTTCGCTCACAACCAAGGGGCGAAAATGGCCCTTGTCGTTGCGGGTCTCCTGACCCGCCGTTCCGCCCGGTCATGAGACCGGGCGGAACAAGAGGGGCCGCCTGAGGCGTTGATCCAGGCCCATTTGCGGAAGGGGTCCGGGGGAACCGGAAGGTAAACCGCAGGTTTCCCGTTCCCCCGGCGGGGTGCAGGGGCGGTAGGGGCGCAGCATGCTGCGCCCTACCGCAAAGTCATGGTAACCGAGGGTCGGCGGGTAAGAAACCCGCCCTACAGCGTGACGCCCGCTTGGCGCGGGCCGTGGACCCACGCTCCCGCCGGGTCCGTGACCCGGCGGGAGCAAGAACGCGTGCTATTTTCGAAACAGAACCCATGATCTGGCGCTCGCCGCCGATGAACGAAAATCGCCTGTAGGGGCGACGCATGCGTCGCCCCGTTGACCGGAACCC
>JAFGOJ010000030.1 GCA_016926575.1 Anaerolineae bacterium
AGTCAATTCCTCACGGGAATTCGAAGCGGTAGAAACGCGAAAACGCCTTACAGCGCCCAGACAAGCCACACACGCGAAAGCAAGGCAATCGCCCGGGGTTGGTGAATCGTTCAAGCCGCTTAGGACGCTCCACAGCAGGTCTAAAGCGCCCTGCTATCGCTACGATTGCCCCTCACCGGCGCCCCTTTACAAATTTGCAAGCTTGGTTTATAATGTAGCCCGGCTGAGAGCGTTGAACTCTCAGTCTTATTTACATTTAGGTAACACCACCATTGGGAACGCCCACCCTGCAAATTCATATCAACGTTTCACCGTAGATCCGGTCTCCTGTTGGAGAACGGATTTCCTGTGATATGGCCCGGAAAAGTAACTGCTCAGCTTACGCTTCGCAGTTACCTTTCCCGCCGCGAAAAGGGAGAAGTGGGGGTTTTGCGGGCGGCGAAGCCGCCCGCAAAACCCCCTGCTCTCCCTTCGACGCGCCAAGCGGGTAACTACCAGGCGCACAGCCTGAACTGTTACCAGGGAAATCTCTTTAATAGGCCGAGGGGAATGAGGGAACAAGTAGCTTACCTGACCCGTGAAGGATACGAAAAACTCGACGCCGAGCTAGAATACATGCGCACCGTGCGCCGGCGAGAAGTGGCCCGCCGACTGAATGCCGCGCTGGCCGAAGGGGACCTGTTGGAAAACGCCGAGTTGGAGGCCGCGCGCAACGAGCAAGCCTTCGTCGAAGGACGCATCCTGGCGCTGGAAGCCCTCCTCGCCCGCGCCGAAATCATCGAAGAAGACCACTCCAAAGAGATCGTCAGCATGGGGTCGATGGTCACGGTCGCCGAGGATGACGACCCCCCGGAGACCTACCACATCGTCGGCTCCGCCGAGGCCAACCCCACCGAGGGCAAGGTCTCCTACGAATCGCCCCTGGGCAAGGCCTTGGTAGGCCGCAAGGTGGGCGATGAGGTGCGCGTCAATGCGCCTGCCGGATTGCTGGTCTTCCGTGTGATCTCCATCGAATAGCCAGCTCCCCGCACTGCCATCGAGACGCCCGCCCTGATGACCATCGCGCGGGCGTTTTCCTTAAAGGAGTCCGCCAACTATGGAACTGAACGATCTGGAAAGACAACGTCTGGAGAAACTGGAACGGCTGCAAGAGAAGGGCTTCCCACCCTACCCCGCCCGCGTGGAACGCACCCACACCACCGCCCAGGCCATCGCGGCTTTCGAGGCCGGCGGCGATGGCACAGACGTGACCGTGACCGGGCGACTGCGCAGCATCCGCATCATGGGCAAAGCCTCTTTCGCCCACGTCGAAGACGAGAGCGGGCACATCCAGCTCTTCCTGCGCCTGAACGACCTGGGCGAAGACGCCTACGCCGCGTTCAAACAGGACTTCGACCTGGGCGACTTCGTCGAAGCCAAAGGCACCCTGATGCAAACCCGCGCGGGCGAAATCAGCGTCCACGTCGGCCGCCTGCGCATGCTCGCCAAGGCCCTCACCCCTTTGCCCTGGGGGAAGGAACAGGAGGTCGACGGCGAGGTCGTGCGCTATTCGGCGATGAGCGACGTCGAAGAACGGTACCGGCAGCGCTACGCCGACCTGGCCGTCCAACCGGAGGTGCGCGAGATCTTCCGCACACGCGCGCGCATCATCACCGCCCTGCGCCGCTTCCTCGACGAGCACGGCTTCCTGGAAGTCGAAACGCCCGTGCTCCAGCCCGTCTACGGCGGCGCCGCGGCGCACCCCTTCACCACCCACCACAACCAGCTCGACCAGGACCTCTACCTGCGCATCTCCTTCGAGCTCTACTTGAAGCGGCTCCTGGTGGGCGGCTACGAACGCGTCTACGAAATCGGCAAGGATTTCCGCAACGAGGGCGTGTCCTTCAAGCACAACCCCGAATTCACCCAGGTGGAGTTCTACGCCGCCTACCTGGACTACTATGACGTAATGGACCTGACCGAAGCGATGATCTCCTCGGTCGCCCAACAGGTGCTGGGCAGCACGACCATCACCTACCAGGGCCACGCAATCGACCTGCGCCCACCCTGGCGGCGGGTCAGCCTGCGCGACGCGATCAAAGAAATGAGCGGAATCGACTACGTCGACTATCCCACCGCCGATGGGCTGATTGGGGCACTGCGCGGCATCGGCCGCCAGCCTGAACCGGGGGCGTCCTGGGGCAAGCTGATCGACAACAGCCTGCTGGGCAGTATCGTCGAACCGACGCTGATCCAGCCCACCATCGTCTACGACTACCCGCGCGACATCTCGCCCCTGGCCAAGTCCAAGCCGGGCGACCCAATGCACGTCGAGCGGTTCGAGTTCTTCATCGGCGGGATGGAGATGGGCAACGCCTTCACCGAGCTGAACGACCCGCTCGACCAGGAGCAGCGCTTCCTGGAGATGGGCCGGCTCTACCAGGCCGACGACGAAGAAGCGCACCCGATGGACGAGGACTACCTGCGCGCGATGAAGTACGGCATGCCGCCCAACGGCGGCTTCGGCATGGGCGTTGACCGGCTGGTGATGCTGCTCACCGACCAAGCCACGATCCGCGAGGTGCTGCTCTACCCGCCCCTCAAGCAACGGGAGGTGTAGCAATGTCATTGATGCTGGTCGCAGCAGCCGTACTCGGCGCGATTGTCATCGCAGCGGTCGTCGTCCTCATCATTATAGGCCTCCTGGCAAACAAACGTCACAGAGACGACTAAACGACAGTGGATGCCCGCTTTTCCCACTTTCGTGGGAATGACAGCGGGCATGACGGCGCTGGCTGCTATTTTCGGAGCAGAACCCATGATCTGGCGCTCGCCGCCGATGAACGAAAATCGCCTGTAGGGGCGACGCATGCGTCGCCCCGTTGACCGGAACCC
>JAFGOJ010000031.1 GCA_016926575.1 Anaerolineae bacterium
AAGCTCAGGATGCCTTCGCTCGCATATTTGCGCTAAAGTGACATTTTCAAAATAAGACTACAACATTATTCTAATGCAGCTTGTACAGCTGCACCCGCGTCGATGACGCCGCAGCCGTAGACGTTGTTGGGCACGCCGGCCACGTCGCCGCAGGCGCAGATAGGGTTGGAGAACAGCGCGGCGAACGGGTCGCCGCCGGACGCTGCCTCGTCTGCCGCGCAGGCAGCCGCCACGGGACGGGGCGTGGCGGTGCGGCAGATCAGCGCCTCGGTGGCGTCGATGTCGCCGACCAGCGCGGGATCGGCCGACCAGAGCAGCGCCACCAGCCCGGTCACGTGTGGCCCGGCCATCGACGTGCCGCCGGCCCAGCCGTAGCCGCCGCCGGGCACGCTGGAGCGAATCGTTTCGCCCGGCGCGCTGACGTCGGGCTTGACCAGGCCGTCCACCGGCCCGCGGCTGCTGAAGCCGACGATCGTGCCGCCGTCGCTGGTCGCGCCGACGGAGAAGCTGGCGTCGTAGTTGGCGGGGGGCGCGGTCACGCTGGCGCAGCCGGGACCCTCGTTTCCTGCGCTGACGACCATCATGATGCCGGCGGCGCGCAGCGCTTCGACGGCCGGCTCCAGCGTGTCGGCGAAGCAGCCTTCGAAATCGGGGCAGCCCCACGAGTTGTTGATCACGTGCGGGGCCAGGCTCACCTCACCCTCGGTGAAACTGTCGCCGCCGTGGGGGAAGGGGGCAAGGAAGAATTCCATACACTCGGCGTACGCGCCGGGGTTGCCGAACCCGCGCCGCATATTGCGGCAGCCGATCCACACCGCGCCCGGCGCGACGCCGGTGCGGTTCTGCCCGCCGTCGTCTCCCAGGACGGTGCCCATCGTGTGCGTGCCGTGGCTGTCGTCGTCGAAGGGGACGGCGGTGGCATCCCAGGCGTCGTGCCAGTCATAGTCGTGGTCGGCGGCGGTGCCGTCCCAGCCGCGATAGTGGGGCTGGAGCGCGGGGTGGGTCCAGTCGTAGCCCGTGTCTTGCCCGGCGACGACGATGCCTGTGCCGGTCACGCCCAGTTCCCACGCTTCCTCGGCGTCGATGGCGTCCAGGTTCGGTTGCACACCCACGGGCGGCGTGCTGGCTTCCCCGTAGGGTAGGGGGATGCGGGTGGGGTACTCGCGCACGTTGGGGTTGAGGAGCACCTGGTCCACGCCGGGGCGGTCCTCGAAGCGGCCCATCAACCAGTGGTGACCGTCGACGCGGATCATGTTGATGATGAAGTAGGGCCGGTAGGGAACGCCCAGGTCGTCCAATTCGGCGCGCAGGTCGGCCTGGGAGCGAGTGGCGGTCTCGACGAGCGTGTCGTAGACGAACTGGATGCGTGCCTCGCGGTCGGGGATCGTGGCGGCGGCGCTCAGGTCGGCTTGCTCTTCCAGGATGATGAGGAAGCCGTCGTCGTAGAAGCCGGGTGAACCGGCGACGGCGTAGGCTCCCAGCCAGGTCGTCCACAGGACGAGGGCCGCCAGCCCGGCGACGGCGGGGCGGATCCAGGCGGGCAGTGCCCGTCTGTCGCGCACGGCCCGCAGCAGCGCGCGTGTGATTGTCAGCGTGGGGCCGGCCGTCGCGGCCAAGCCGATGACGATGATGTGGCTGAGGACGTGTTGCATCTCGGGGATGCCGCCCTGGGCGACGGCGTCGCGCGGATCGACGAAGAGCAGCGACGCGCTGCGGTAGGCGAGAGCCAGCAGCGTGAGGGCGTAGGCGCGGCTGCCTTGGGCGCGCAGTTCGGTCAGGAGCAGCGCCATCGGCAAGAGCAGCAGCAGGCCGGTCAGGACGCCCCAGTTCCCAGTGGGGAAGACGCCGCCGGCGATGGTCAAGCCGTAGATGAGAAAGAGGGTGAGTCCGGCGACCCACGCGCGGGCAAAGGTCGCGGTCAGCAGGTGATGGGTCAGCCCCCAGACCAGCAGCACCTGGGGCAGCGTCGCGGCGAGGGTATGGAAGGCGATCTCCAGGCTGGTGAGGCGGTCGCCCAGCGCGCCGGTGAGGGGCCAGGGGAGGGTCAGCAGGGCGGCGAGGGCCAGGGCGACCAGGAGGCCGGGAAGGTCGAGGCGCTCCAATCCCAGGACGACCCACAGGTTCTGACGGGCAGTGCCGGCCAGGCGCGGGGCGGCCCAGGCGGCGAAGAGTGCGTAGGGGAGCAGCAGGCCCAGTTGGAGGGCGGCGGTGCCGTTCGGGGCGTTGGGCAGCGCGGCGCGGGCAGCGCCGTCGAGGATCAGGCTGCCGCCGAGCGCTGCCAGGGCTGCGGCAGTGGCGGCGGTGGCAGCCCATCCGGTGCGGCGGCGGGTGAGCAGCGCCGTGCCGATGAAGGGGATCAGGAGCAGCGGTGCGGTGACGAGGAGGGCGGCGGCGGCGGCGATGCCGGGCCTGGCAACGTCACTTAGCAGGAACGCGACCAGGGCGGTCACGCCTGCGGGAATCGCGCCGAACCACAACATCAGCGCGGAGATGGCGGCGACCTGGGCGCAGCCGGTTGGGTCAGGTGTTGCTTTCTGGTCCATCTTTATCCTCCATATCGATGCGATCGCGCATGTGTTCGACGTGGGTGCCTTCCCAGTAGACGCGGTTGCAGCGTGGGCAGACGTCGAAGGTGGGATGGGTGCGCAGGACGTAGGGGGGCACGCGGTCGGCGACGGCGTCGGGTGGGGCGGGGCAGAGCGGCACGTTGCACACGGGGCAGCGGGAGAGCGCGGGATCGGCGGGCGGGCCCAGCTGCGTCTGCACCTGGGCGAGCTGTTCCTCCAAGTCGTCGGAGGCGATCAAGAGCGTGTGCAGGCCGCGACGGGCGGCCAACTCGTGGTCGCGGGTCAGGAGCACCAGGTGCTCGGAGCGCGCCCGGTGGGCGAGTTCGAGGTCGGTGGCGGCGTTGTCGTAGGCGGCGTCGTAGCCCAGCAGACGCAACCACTTCGCCAGCCGCCCCAGCATCCCGTCGAGCAACAATCGGGGAGCTTCGTTCACCGTCTTTTGCCTCCTGCTCCGAAAATAA
>JAFGOJ010000259.1 GCA_016926575.1 Anaerolineae bacterium
CATTTGCGAGTACAAGTGCCCCGTCAACGGCGAGGCGGCGATCCGGGTTACTGCGCCGTATACGGTATAACGGTTCCCATCCCAAACTTCGGATCCAACAACCGGTGGCGGAGCGGTCCCACGTCTGCCCGGCGGTTCATCAGTGAGCGGAAGATGCCCGCCGCGCTGACGTCGCCCACCAGCCGGAAGCCAACGATGCGATTGTCCTCCAGGTACAGCTTGCGCAGCTCCGCGCCGCGCTGCACCCGTAGCTCCTCGCCTGTCATCCGACCGACGGCCATCAACGGCAGGCCCAGGTGTTTCAGGCTGTTCATATTGTCCGCGCCTTCGTAGGCCGTGTCCCAACCCAGCAGGTTGTACGCCACGATTCGCCCCTGCGCGACGGCGTTGGGGAAGATGGCGTGGACGTACCGCTCTCCGGTGAAGCGGTCGAAGGTTTCCGCCACGTCTCCCGCTGCGTAGACGTCTGCCACGTTGGTGCGCAGGTGGTCGTCGACCAGCACGCCCCACTTCGTCTCGATGCCCGATCCGTGCAGGTAGGCGACGTTGGGCTTCAGTCCGGTCGCTGCCACCAGCAAGTCGGCAGAGACGACGTCGCCGGAGCGCATCTGCACCGCCTCGGCGCGCGCGTCGCCGACGAAGGCGACGGCGTCCGCGGCGTCATCCTGCAGGACGCGCACCCCGCGCGCCTCGATCATGCCCAACACGATCTGAGACGTCTCCGGATCGAGCATGCTGCGCATCACCCGCGAGCGGACGAGCTGCGTCACCTCCAGGCCCAGATCGGCCAGCAGCAGCGCGATCTCCACGCCGATGAACCCGGCCCCCACGATCAGCGCGCTGCGGGCAGCCCCGGAGCGCACGCGCCCCAGCAACTCCTCCGCTGCGGTGAGGGATTTGAAGTTGTAGATGCCGGGTTTCTCTTCCCCGGCGATGGGGGTGTACAGCCGCCCGCCTGTGGCGAGCACCAGCCGGTCGTAGCCGAGCGTCTCGCCGCCCTCCAGCCGAACGGTGTGCTGGGCCGGTTCGACGGCGACGACCGTCGTTCCGGCCCGGTAGGTGATCCCCAACCGCTCGGCAAAGTCCCGCCCGCGCCACAGGTGCACCTCCCGCCCGGTGGTGAAGTATTCCAACATCGCTGGAGGAGAGTAGGGCGGGGTCGGCTCGCCGGAAAGCATCGTGATTTCGACCCGATCGTCGTGCTGGCGCAGGGTCTCCGCGACGGTCACGCCCGCAGGCCCCGCGCCGACGATGAGGATTTTCATATCAGCCCCCTTTCAGGATGCAGGATGCACGCTATTCCGGCATCACGATCGTGTCCGGCTCGACGAACGGCAGTCCCAGCCCCTTCCGTTTCCCCTCGATGTGGCGGCGGATGAGCACGGCGGCTTTCTCCGGGTCGGGTTCGACGGCGAAGGCCGCGCCCACGACGTCGTTCAGGCCGCCTGCGAGCAGGTTGACCACGTTGGGGCTGCCGAAGATGGCCGGCTGGACGCCCAACACGGTGTAGATGCCCGAAGCGACGACGTAGGTGCCGATGGAGACGGCCTTCTCCGAGTACCACTCCGGCGCAGCGCCGGCCAGCGGCAGCGCGCTGATGTCGACGCCCAGGTAGTCCGCCAGAGCCGCGGCCAGTACCAGGATGCGCGTGTTGTCGACGCAGGAACCCATGTGCAGCACCGGCGGGATGCCCAGCGCCTGGCACACGGCCTTCAGCCCCGGCCCGGCCATCTCGGCGGCGGCGGGGGTCATCAGGCCCGCTTTGCCGTCGGCTACCGCCGCGCAGCCGGTGACGACGACCAGGATGTCGTTCTCGATCAGCCGCCGCGTCAGGGTCGTGTGGCCGTAGTCGTGCTTGATCTTGGGGTTGTTGCAGCCCACCACGCCCACCGCGCCACGGATGTGCCCCGCCGCGATGGCGTCGACCAGCGGCTTGGGCGTGCCGCCCAGCGCGCCGACGATGGCCTCGACGGAGAAGCCGGCCATCATATCGACCGGCTCGTCGGGGATGACGACGCGCGGCCCGCGGTTGGGGAAGTTCTCGATGGCCCGGCGCACGATCTGCTGGCCGATTTCGATCCCGCGCTTGGGGTCGAAGGGGATGTGTGTCGCGCCGGTGAACCGGGCCTTGTCGAAGGTGGAGATGATCTCCGTGTGGAAGCACTTGGCGACGTCGACCACGGAGGGCATAATGCACTGGTAGTCGACCAGCATCGCCTCCAGCGCGCCGGTCATAATGACCAGCTCCTGGATCAGGTGGTTGCCGGCCATGGGCAGGCCGATGCGCATCTGCAACTCGTTGCCCGTGCAGCACAGGCCGACCAGGTTGATGCCCGCAGCGCCCTTCGACCGGGCGAGGTCTTGCAGCGCAGGGTCCTGCGCCGCACGCACCATGACGTCGGAGAGCATGGGGTTGTGGCCGTGCAGGGCGATGTTGACGTGGTCGGCTTTGAGGACGCCCAGGTTGGCCTTGGAGTTGATTGGCGCCGGTGTGCCGAAGAGGACATCGGAGACTTCGGTGGCGACCATCGAACCGCCCCAGCCGTCGGAGAGGCTGGTGCGCACGGCGTGCAGCAGGATGTTGACGTAGTCGTTGTCGACGCCCATGTGCGTGCGGTGGAGCACCTCCACGTTCTCCCGGTCGATGCCGCGCGGCATGATGCCCAGCTTCTCCCACAGCTCGCGGCGCGGTTTGGGCGCGCGGGCAGCGAAGGTCAGCTCCTCCTTGCGCATGCCGAACTCTTCCATCATCTCCCACGCTACCTCGCGGGCGAGCTCGGCGGGTTCTTTGCCCTCTGCCTCGACACCGAACTCGGCGGCCAGTCGCTTCAGCTTGTCGACGTCGGTGATCTTGTAGGCACTCGTCTCGCCGGTGGCGGTTTGGTAGAGCGTCTCCAGGATGTCCCGCCCGTGGTCCGAGTGGGCCGATGCACCGGCGGCGATGGAGCGCGCCAGGTTGCGCGCCACGATGACGTCGGCATCTGCGCCGCAGACGCCGCGCTGTGGGCCGTCGCCGAAGGGGTCCACCCGGCAGGGGCCCATCGCGCAGTTGCGGCAGCTCAGGCCCAGGGCGCAGTAGCCGCATTGAGGCTCCTGAGCGGCCAGGCGGTCCCATACCGTTTCGATGTGTTCTTCGTGGGCGTAGCGAATCATCTTCTGAGCATCTTTGGCGCTGCTCAGATGTTCAAACGTGTCGCTCATCATTCCCTCCTATCGCTCGTTGACCTTGCCGGACTCCTCGCCCCACTTTCGCCAGGCCTCGAAGGTGGCGGGGAGACGGGGAAGCTCGGGGTGAATCGCGCCGGTGGCGACCGAGACCAGCTTGGCCAGCCGGCCCGCCGCCGATTTGGCGATCTCGTTGGGATCGCCGAACACCAGCGCATTGACCTTGCAGACCTCGACGCAGGCCGGGACCTTGCCCTGGCGCTGCCGGTCGATGCAGTGATCGCACTTGACCGCCACCGTTTTGTCCAGCTTGACGGTGGCCGACTCGTAGTAGCGGATCACGTCGAACGGGCAGACCATCGCGCACATCGCGCAGGTGATGCACTTGTTCCCGTCGATGACGACGATGTCCAGATCGGCATTGCGGGTGATCGCCCCGGTAGGGCAGACCTCCATACAAGGGGCGGGGTCGCAGTGACGGCACTTGTTGGGGAAAGAGGTGTTCAGATAGAGGCCAGGAGCTACGTAAATCCGGGGGCGGGGTTTGGGTACCTCGAACACTGCCTGGTAGAGGTTCTTGCTCTGGGAGTGCTCCACAGCGCACGCGACTTGACATTGCATACACCCGACGCACCGCTCGGGGTTGACAAAGACCGTTTTCATAAGGTCACTCCCTCCTTACAGCGATTCTCGAAAGGCGGGATGGATCAACGCTCCTCTCGCCTGCGCCCGCCACGCGCGACGAGAGACCTGGGTTGAAGGCTTACTCCCAAAGCACCTCCTTCTGATATGTGGGTGTGTGATCGAACGGTTTGTAACGTTGAAGTGTGTCGGGCTGTAGGGGCGTGACGCACGTATGCATCCACAGGTGGGGAAATGGGGCTGCCTCGTACAAATGCGCCCGACGGGTACGTATCTATGATAGTCAAAACGAGGCGAAAGTCAACTACTTCGAAAATAGAGCTCGTTCCTGGGGTGGTAGGCGCGCGATTCAATCGCGCGCCTACCACCACCAGACAATGTGCTCCCGCCGGGTCCGTGACCCGGCGGGAGGGTGGGTATTTTCTGCCCTTTGTAGTGGCCCCGGTGGGGCCCGCAGCGGCCGGTCAGCTTCCCGCCGAAATATCGACCCGCCGCAACAAGTTGGCGTTCGTCACCACAGTGATCGACGAGATCGCCATTGCAATCTCCGCCAGCACCGGGTGCATCCAGCCCACAATTGCCAGCGGGATCATCAACACGTTGTAGAAGAAGGCCCAGAACAGGTTTTGCCTGATCTTGCGGAACGTGGCGCGGCTCAGATTGACCGCCTCGACCACGCTGGAGAGCTCTCCGCGCACCAGCGTCACGTCGCTGGCCTCGATGGCGATGTCGGTGCCCGTGCCGATGGCGATGCCCACGTCAGCTTGGGTTAGCGCGGGGGCATCGTTGATGCCGTCGCCCACGAAAGCGACCGTGCCGAATCGCTCTTGCAGCGCGCGCACCTCGGCTACCTTGCCGTCGGGCAGTACCTCGGCCAGCACGTGGTCGATGCCCACCCGCCGGGCGATGGCCTCGGCAGTGCGCCGGTTGTCACCGGTGACCATGGCCGTCTGCAGCCCCAGCCGGTGCAGCGCCGCGACTGCCGCCGCCGAGTCGTCCTTGAGCGTGTCGGCCACGGCCACGACGCCCGCCAGCGTGCCGTCTACCGCCACCAACATAGCCGTCTTGGCCTCCTGCTCCAACGTGCTCAGCGTCTCCTCCAGCAGCTGGGGATCGATGCCGCGCTCGGCCATCAGCCGGCGCGAGCCGACCAGCACCTGCCGCCCGTCGACCGTCGCCTCGATGCCCTTGCCGCGCACGGCCTGGAACGCCTGTGGCGCGCTCAGGCTCGCCCCGCCTGCCTCAGCCCGCTCGACAATCGCCCGTCCCAGCGGGTGCTCGGAACCCTTCTCCGCACTCCCCGCCCAGTACAGGACTTTGCCGTTCGTCATTTCTTCATTTGTGATTACATCCGTGACGTCGGGTTTCCCCTTCGTGAGCGTCCCGGTCTTGTCGAAGACCACCACACCCACGTCCTTGAGCGTCTGGATCGCTGCGCCAGAGCGGATCAGGATGCCGCGCTCGGCCCCCATCCCACTGCCGACCATCAGAGCCGTTGGCGTGGCCAGGCCCAGCGCGCACGGGCAGGCGATGACCAGCACGGCCACCATCGAGACGACCGCCAGGGTCGCTACGCTCAGGTCCGCGTTCACCCACGGGAGAAACGCCCCCGCTTCGACCAGCGCCGTCGTCACGCCGGGCAGGAGCAGCCATGCGCCTAGCGTCAACAGGGCGATGGCGATCACAATCGGTACGAAGACGCTCGTCACCCGGTCGGCGAAGGCCTGGATCGGTACCTTGGAGCCTTGCGCCTGCTCGACCAGCTTGATGACCTGAGATAGGAACGTGTCTTTGCCGACGCGCGTGGCGCGTACGTTGAGCAGCCCTTCCTGGTTGAGCGTGGCACCGATCACCTCGTCGCCGGGCTGCTTGTTGACCGGCATCGACTCACCCGTGGCCATCGACTCGTCGACGGCGCTCTCTCCCGCGACGATCACGCCGTCGGTGGGCACCTTCTCGCCCGGCCGGACGACCATCACGTCGCCCACCTGCACCGCGTCGATGGGAATTTCGACCTCGCGCCCGTCGCGCATCACGCGCGCGGTCTTGGCGCCCATTTCCAGCAGCTTGCGGATCGCCTGCGAGGCGCGCCCCTTTGCCGTCTCCTCGACGTACCGCCCGGTGAGGTGGAAGGCCATGATCATGGCCGAGACGCCCGCGTAATTCGCCACAGGGAAGAAAAACGAGGCCGGGCCGGTGAGCAGCGAGGCCCCCGTGCCGAGCATAATCAGCGTGTCCATGTTGGCATAGCCGTGGATCACGGCGGTGAAGCCGCTGCGGTACGTGCGCCGACCGACCCAGAACAGCACGGGCAGGGCCAACGCGATCATCCCCAGGTTGAAGATCGTCATCGTGGGCCACATCACGCCGAAGAACATCTCTGGGATCATCCATAGCATGATCGGCAGGGTGAAGGCCCACGCGACGCGCATGCGGAAGCGTGCGTCGCGCATCTTGCGCTCGACCTCGTCCTCCTGCGCCTGGGCAGCCTCCTCGGGAGTCTCCAGCACCTCGTACCCGGCGTCGGACACGGCACGCTTGAAGTCGGCCAGGCCGGTGTCGCCGGGGACGTAGGTGATCGTGGCCCGCTCGGTCGCCAGGTTGACGGCCGCATCGACCACGCCGGGCACTTTGTTGAGTGCCTTCTCGACGTGGGCCACGCAGGCGGCGCAGGTCATCCCGCCGATGGGCAGCGTCATCGTTTCCGTGGCGACGTCGTAGCCGGTCTCGCGCACCGCGCCGACCAGATCGGCGACGGGCGCGGCGGCACTGAGCCAGACCGTCGCCTTCTCCGTCGCCAGGTTGACGGTGACGTCGTCGACGCCCTCCACGCCCTTCAGCGCCTTCTCGACGTGGGCCACGCAGGCGGCGCACGTCATCCCGCGCACGGGCAGGGTGACCTGCTGCTTGTCGGCCATGGGGTCACACCACCTCGTAGCCGGCGTCGGCCACGGCGGCTTTGAAATCGTCCAGGGCAGCCTTCGCCGGATCGTACCCGACCGTTGCCTGACCGGCCTCCAGGCTGACCGCGACCTCGGAGACGCCGAGGACACCCTTCAGTGCCTTCTCCACGCGCATGACGCAGTGGTTGCAGGACATTCCCGTTACGTTCAACGTTACGTGCTCTGACATGGCTTTCCTCCCGGTTTTGATGAACAGTAAAAATCTAGTAACTGCGAAGCGTAGCTGAGCAGTTACCTCACTTCGCCGCGAAAGAGGGGGAGTGGGGGTTTTGCGGGCGGCTTCGCCGCCCGCA
>JAFGOJ010000260.1 GCA_016926575.1 Anaerolineae bacterium
ACAAGCCCACATTCTGATTGTAGACGATGAGCCGGGCATCCGCTTCTTTCTGGAAGAGATGCTCGCGCGCGATGGCCATCGAGTGAGCACGGCACCGAGTGGCGAAGAGGCGCTGGCGCGCATTCCGAAGGACGACTTCGACCTGGTGCTGCTCGATTTGAGGATGCAGGGCGTCAGTGGCTTGGACGTGCTGGACGTGCTGCACCAGCGCTCGCCCGACACGCCCGTCATCGTGCTGACCGGTCACGCCACGCTGGAGACGGCGGTCGAAGCCCTGCGCCACGGGGCACACGATTACCTCTTCAAACCGTGCAAGACCATCGCGCTGCGCGAGAGTGTGCGCACAGCGCTGCTCAAGCGCGAGCAGACGCTGGTGCAGCGCAAGCAACAGCAAGCCTTGCAAGCGCAAATCCATCGAGCGTTCACCTTCGAAGATGAAGATAGCGTGCCCCCTGCCGCCCAGCCCTACGGGTCGCCCGAACGTTTCTTGCAGCGTGGCAGGTTGATCGTGGACATCATGCGCCACGTCATCACCCTCGACGGCAAGCTGCTCGAACTCAGTCCCACCGAATTCGACTTGCTGGCCTACATGGCCAGCGAAGCCCCCCGCGTCGTTCCCCCGCGCGAGTTGGTGCGTGAGGTACAGGGATACGAAAGCGACCTCCAGGAGGCACGCGATGTGGTACGCTACCACGTCTACCGCATCCGACGCAAGGTAAAGGACGCCACCGGCTGCGACGACGTCATCCGTACCGTGCGCGGCGTCGGCTACACGCTCGGCATGGAGCTTTAGCTGCGTTTTTCCCATACCAACGCAACTGCCACACACCTGCCACGTAATGCTAACGGCACACGGCTGTGCCGTGTGGTATCATCTTGAGCGTCAGACAAGCAACGCTTCATAAATGGGGTGAACAATGAACATCGAATCGAACGGGAACACACCTGCGCCAAACAGCACCGACGAGCTGGAGAACCTCCAGTCCGTCATCATCCAGAACGTATCCCACGAACTTCGCACGCCTCTGGCAATCATCCAGGGCTACGCCGAACTGCTCCACGGGGGTGACCTGGGGGCGCTTGCCCCCGACCAGCAAAAAGCCGCCGTGGTCATCATCAACCGGGCCCAGGCGCTGCGGTCGGTGGTCGAAAAGCTCGACACGTTGATGGGGCTCGAGGCCAACATAGGCGTGGCCGGTCCGTTCGCGTTGCAGGGCATAGCGGCGAAGGTGCTGGAGCTGCGCGCCCCTGCGGCCGCGCAGGCCCAGATCGCGCTCGAATTGCACACGCAGCCGGACTTACCCCTGGTGAACGGCGATCCACATCACCTGGAGCAGGCCATCGATTGCTTGATCGACAACGCGCTCAAGTTCACCGCCCCCGGCGGCCGCATCGACGTGAGGTTGTACCACACGGCCGACTCCGTCGGCCTCAGCGTCAGCGATACGGGCATCGGGATCGACCCCGGCGACGTCGAACGCATCTTCGAGCGCTTCTATCAGGTGGACGGGTCGGCCTCGCGCAAGTACGGAGGAATGGGACTCGGGCTGGCGGTCGTCAAGTCCGTTGTCGAAGCATACAACGGTCACGTCCACGTGTCCAGCCAATTGGATCAGGGCAGCACGTTTGCCATCGAACTGCCCGCACTGCCAGCCGACGCCAAAGCCACTCACACGACCGAGGTAGGTACTGTCTTGCGGCGAATATTGATCGTAGACGATGAAAAGAACGTGGCGATGACGCTCAGGGATGGGTTGGAAAAGCTCCCAGACTGCGAGATCGTCGTCGCTACGGGTGGCGAAGAAGCGCTCCAGCTCTTCGGGCAGCGTCCTTTTGACCTGTTGATCACGGATTACAAGATGCCCGACATCGACGGCATAACCCTGGCCGCACGCGTGCAGGAAACGTATCCTCACACGACGATTATCATGATCACGGCCTACGGGGATGAGGCATTGCACGGGCAGGCGACGCGCGCCTCGATCCGGCGGGTGCTCGACAAGCCGGTGCGGTTGAAGGAGATTCGCAACGTGGCGATGGAAGCACTGTCGGAGCCTGAGGAGCCTAAGGAGCCATAAATTCTGGGTACGGGGAAGGCATTATGAAAGAGAAAAGCGCGTCCAGTCGCGTCCTCATCGTGGACGACGAACCTCACGTCACGATGGTGCTGGCGGAGGGGCTGGAACGACTGGGGAAGAACTACATCATCGAGACCGCCAGCAACGGCGACGCGGCGTTGGCCAAGATCGGCACCGAAGACTACGCACTCGTCATCACAGACTACCGCATGCCGGGATTGAGCGGGCTCGAACTGGCGCAGGCCGTGCGCCGCATCTCGCCCCAAACCCAAGTGGTGTTGATGACGGCCTACGGCACGTCTGGGCTGCGCGACCAGGTCGGCGAGTTGGAGCTGGACTACATCGACAAACCGTTCTCTGTGGCACAGATTCGGGAGATCGTCGAGAACGCGGTCGGACGGGTGCGGCCATCCGACGGCGAGCCGGCCGAATTCCCCATCGAACAGCCGGTCTCCGACAAGTTGACGGCGCTCCAGATCAACACCGGCGCGCGCTGCGTGCTGCTCCTCAGCTCGAACGGCTACACCATCGAGGTGGCCGGGCAGACCGCCGGCCTCGACGTGCCCAGCATGGTCGCCCTGGTGGCCGCCAATTTCATGGCCGCTTCCGAACTGGCCCGCATGCTCGGCAACGCATCGGTCTTCAAATCCAGCTACCACGAAGGGCCGGACTACAACATCTACTCCTACGAGGTGAGCGAAGACCTGCTCCTGGCCGTCGTCTTCGGGTCAGAAACGAAACCCGGCACGGTCTGGTACTACACCAAGCAGACCGCCGCCGAGCTGGCGCCGATTTTCGAGGGCGTTCAGGCCACCATGGCGCACAACCTGGCCGATATGAGCGGGTTCGCCGAGGAACTGGGCAACGAGTTCGACAAGGCGTTCGGCTTCGCTGCCGACGAGAGCAGCTTCGACATCGAGGCCGACGGGGCATCGGAAACGGAAATCTTCGATGCCAACCCTCAGGAGCGCGAGCTGATGGACATCGAAACCGCCATCGCGCAGGGGTTGATCCCGAAAGCCTGGGAATAGTACCGTTTGTGTTTTTCAGTATTCTGGCTAAAATATCGCAAAAGGGTTACAGAATCTCGACAATATATCGAATAAGACTCGGTTCATGGTCACAATCAACACAGGTCTGCTATTCGCCGACATCCTGATCGTAGACGACACGCCGGATTTCGCGCGCTCGGTTCGCCCCGTGCTCCAATCCGCCGGGTACATCGTGCGCCGGGTCGACAGCGAGGACGCGCTCTTCGAGGCACTGCGCTCCCAGCCGCCAGATCTGATTCTGCTGGAAGCGGCGCTGCCCGAGACGGACGGCTACGACGTTGCGCGGCATCTCAAGGCGGCCTCCGACCTGCCGTTCGTCCCGGTCATCGTGATGAAGGAGCAAAGCACACAGGCGGACGTCGCGGCGGCACTGGACGCGGGAGCCGACGAGTTCATCGCCAAGCCGGTGGAGAATGCAGAGCTGCTGACGCGCGTGCGGGCCATGCTGCGCCTGAAGGCGACGACCGACGCCTTGACCGAACTGACCGCGACGTTGGAGCAGAAGGTCGAACAGCGCACGCAAGAGCTGCGCCGAGCCCAGGACTCCTTGCGGCACGCCGAAAAATTGTCGGCGCTGGGACGCCTGTCGGCTTCGATAGCGCACGAGATCAACAACCCGCTGACGGCGATCCTCGGACACATCTATCTGATCAAACAGGACCTGGTCCCCACTTCCCCCAGCCGCGGGGATTTGGACGTCGTCGAGCGCGAGGTGAACACCATCTCCAAACTGGTGCAGCAACTGCGCGATTTCTCGAAGCCGCCGGTCAGGGAACGCGATCGCGTATCGATCAACGCCGTGGTCGAAGAAGTGCTGGCGCTGGTCGACAAGCAACTCCACAAGCACAAGGTCGACGTGCGGAACGAACTCGACCCCGCGCTGCCGCCGGTGCTCGCCTCGCCCGACCAGATGCGCGAGGTGTTCTTGAACCTGATCCTCAACGCGCAGGACGCCATGCCGGAGGGCGGCACGCTGACGCTGCGCACGCGGGTCGAAGACGGGCAGGTGATCGCATCCGTTGGCGACACCGGCACCGGCATCCCGCCCGACCACATCGACTACATCTTCGAACCCTTCTTCACCACCAAAGGGAAAAAAGGAACCGGCCTGGGATTGGCGATCTGCCACAGCATCGCCCACGACCACGGTGGTGAGATGTGCGTGGAGAGCCAGGTGGGCGCAGGTACCGTGTTCAAGATGAAATTGCCCCTCACAGAGACAGGGGAAATGTAGGTTGCTATGTTCATCAACTGGAAAAAGCGTGAGATCAACCTCAACATCGTGTATTACGGCCCCGCCTTGAGCGGCAAGACCACCAATCTCGAACAAATCCACGCCCGCACCAACCCGCAGATTCGCAGCGACCTGTTCACACTCAACACCCACGAGGACCGCACGATCTTCTTCGATTTCATGCAGTTGGAGATGGCGCCCATCGGGGGCCTGCGGCCCAAGTTCGGCCTGTACACCGTGCCGGGGCAGGTGTACTACGAGTCGACGCGCGAGGCGGTGCTGCGCCGGGCCGACGGGGTGGTCTTCGTCGCCGATTCGCAGGCCCAGCGGTGGGAAGACAACCTCAAAGCGTGGGGCGATATGAAGCGCCACCTGGCCGGTATGGGGTACACGCTGGCCCGCTTCCCGGTCGTGGTCCAGTTCAACAAACGCGACCTGCCAAACGTCTCTCCGGTGGAGGAGATGAAGACAGCGATGCGCGCCGCGGCCTATCCCTGTATCGAAGCGGCCGCCGTCAAGGGCATCGGCGTGCCTCAGACACTCCAAACCGCTATGCGCCTGGTGATGGCCGATACGCAGCGCAAACTTACCGCTACTCAAGCCAAAGGGTCGGGATCATGAAACAAGCCAATGCAATCGTCGAACGCCTGGTGCGGCAGAATGGGTTTCGGGCCGCGCTGCTGACCAACGAACTCGGGCTGCCGCTGGTGGCATTCCCCGGCGGCGTAGCGGCCGAAGCGCCCGCCGCGATGGTGGTGAAGATCGAACGCACGTTCGACCGCGTGCATCGCTGGGTGGGCCTGCGCGACATGAGCGAGGCGGTCCTTTGCGACGACGCCGGGCAGCGCCTGGTGTGCGTGCGCATTCTGGTCGACGACCACGACCTGATCCTGGCCGTGCTCGTGCCGCCCAAGCGCCCGTATCGCCGCGCCATCGCCCAGGCCGCCCAAGACATCCGGCGCACGTGGTCTACCTGACCACCCCAAAATCGACCAAGGAAGTGAGTGACGATGGGCCTTCGGGGAAATTTGGAAGAAATCTATATCGCCGACTTGATCCAGCTGAACTGTCAATCGGGAGTGCAGGCCCGCTTGACCGCAAACCGCGACGACCAGCAAATCGCCGTCTATTTCGAAGATGGGCAGATCGTCCACGCGCAGGCTGGGCGCGTGACCGGCAACGACGCTGTCTACGCACTGGTGGCATGGGACAGCGGCACGTTCGAGGTCGAACAGAACGTGGTCGCACCGGAGCGCACCATCACTATGCCCTGGTCGGCGCTGGTGATGGAGGGGCTGCGCCGATTGGACGAAAGCCGGGAAGCTAAATCATCAGAAGAAGGAAAGGAGTCAGAAATGGCAGAAAGTCAAACACGGAGCGAGCGTTTGAAGACGACCCTGCGGCAGTTGGTCGACAGTTCCAGCGACATCCAGGGCGTCGCAGTCATCAGTATGGACGGGCTGATCATGGCAGCCGCACTCCCGCAAGGGTTGGAACAGATGCGCGTGGGCGCGGTGTCGGCCGGTATCATGAGCCTCTCCGGGCGCTCGGTGGGCCAACTGGGACGCGGCAATCTTCAACTGACGCTGGTGCAGGGGACGGATGGGTACGTGCTGCTCACGCCGGCAGGCAGCAACGCGGCCTTCGTCGCCCTGACCGGCGCGAATGTAAATCTGGGCATGGTGTTTCTGGAGGTGCGTGAAGGCGCCGAAGCCGTAGCTCAGATTCTGGGATAAGGGGAGCGACATGAACGCAAAATTTATCGATGAAGTCAGAAAACTGGGCGGCCTGAGCGACGAAGACCAAAAGCTGCTGGCCGATATGCGCCCGGCGATGGAGAGGCAGGCTCCCGCCATTGTCGCCGCTTTCTACGACAACTTGCAACAGAACGAGCGCGCATACGAGATTTTGAACGCTGAACCGGGCCGCGTCGACAGGCTCAAAGGCCACCTCACTCACTGGCTGTACAGCCTGGTCGAAGGCAACTACGGCGACGACTACTTCGACAAGCGGTACCGCATCGGCCACCGCCACGTCGAAGTCGGCCTCGAACCGCGCTACGTCATCGCCGCGATGATGTGGTGCCGCATCAAAGCCTCCGAGCTGATGAGCGCAGAGTACGCCGACGACCCCGACGCCGCTCACCGTATGGCCGCTCTCAGCAAAGCAATGGACCTCGACCTGAACATCATGCTCCAATCCTACGACGACAAACGCGTCGAGCAATTCCTGGAAGTGACCGGTTTCAGCAAGGTGTTGTTCGAAAATATGCTCTCCGGAGGAGGATAATCGATGCCAACCCAAGCGCTATTCGAAACCGCAGAACATAGAAATATTCTGCTGGAAGACTTTACCTCCGGAAAAATGGTGCAGGCCAACCAACACCTGATCATCCACAAGAACGAAGCCATCCTGCTCGACCCCGGCGGCCACAAGGTCTACTCGTCCATCCTGGAGGAACTGTCAACCGTGGTGCCTCTGGGCTGGCTCAAGCACATCTTCTTCTCTCACCAGGACCCGGACATCGTCGCTGCCGCCAACGGCTGGCTGATGACCACCGACGCGACCGGCTACATCCCTACGCCCTGGATTCGCTTCATCACCCACTTCGGCGTCGACGATTTGCTGGTCGAAAAGATCCACCCCATCCCCGACGCCGGCATGAAAATCGACCTGGCCGGCTGCCCGCTGCTCGTCATCCCGGCCCACTTCCTCCACTCCCCCGCCAACTTCCAGGTCTACGATCCCGTGTCCAAGATTCTCTACACCGGCGACCTGGGCGCGTCTCTGGGGCAAACCTACACGATCGTCAGCAACTTCGACGATCACGTGCAGTACATGATCGGCTTCCACCGCCGCTACATCGCCTCCAGCAAGGCGCTCAAATTGTGGGCCAACATGGTGCGGCAGTTGGATATCGAAGCTATCGCGCCTCAGCACGGGGCAATGATGATGGGCAAGGCGCACGTCGAGCGGTTCATCGACTGGATCGCCAATCTGACCTGTGGCCTGGATTTGATGGAAAGCGTGTATAAGGTCCCCTCGTAGGGCTGAAGGGAAGCGGGCGTGGCTCAAACGAAAGCAAATATTCTGGTCGTAGACGATGACGCGGGCGTGCGCAACGGCCTGCAACGCATCCTGGGCGGGGTCGGCTACGCGACGACCGGTGCCGAAACCGCCGAGGACGCCCTCGAACGGCTGGTCGGCGACGCATTCGACCTGGTGCTGACCGACTTGCAGATGCCCGGCATGGACGGCCTGGCGCTGCTCGAAGAGATCAAACAGATCTCCCCCGACATCCCCGTTGTAATGATTACCGCCTATGGGTCGATGGACGTCGTCATCCGGGCGCTGCGCAGCGGGGTGAGCGACTTCGTGACCAAACCCTTCAAGCCGGAGGACCTGCTCGGCATCGTCGAGCGGGAGGTGGCACGCTACCAGCGCGCCGCCTCCCAGAGCAGCGCACCGGCGGTGCTGGGTCTGCAACTCTCCGCCCAGCAGATAGACGAGATCGACCACCTGCTGGCGGAGATCCGCGCCGAGGTCGCCGCCCGCTGCATCCTGCTCATCGAGGGCACCGGCCACCTGATCGATGCCAAAGGCAGCATCGAGGACATCAACATCTCGGCCCTGGCCTCGCTGGTAGCGGGCGACTTCGCCGCCACGTCGGGCATCGCCTCGCTCATCGGCGAGGAAGATGCCTTCCGCCTCAATTACCACGAGGGCGACCGCTACAGCGTCTATTCCGCCCAGGTCGCCCCCGACGTGTTCTTGCTGATCGTCTTCGGGCAAGAGATCAAGCTGGGTTCCGTGCTCTACTACGCCCGGCAGATCATCCCCCGGCTGCAAAAGATCGTCGGCAGCGCCGCGGTCGTGCCGCGCCCTCCTGCGCCCCCCACCCCTCCGCCCGCCGCCACTGTGACCGTTGTGACGGAAGAGTCAGCGCCGGAATGGACCGCACCGTCCGGCCCGGCCGAGGTCTTCTCTTTCGAAGAAGCTCTGAACAGCGGGCTGCTGGGCGACAACGTGCTGGACGCCTTCGACGCGCAATTCGCCTCCCTGTGGGGGCCTGGCGAAGACACCGGCTGACGCCTGGCTTGTGGAGACGCGGCCAACACAGCCCCCTCGTCCCTTCTACCCGGGCACCTTTCCCTCTGAAATAGAGCCCATAATCGCTTCGCTCACAACCGATGGACGAAAATGTAGTCGCGCTTTCAGCGTGACGCCCGCTCGGCGTGGGTCCACGACCTGCGCTTCCGCCGGGTCACCCGGCGGGAGCAATAACGTCGGCTATTTTCGGAACAGAGGCCA